>CAMNNN010000157.1 GCA_946545505.1 uncultured Clostridia bacterium | reverse complement strand
AGGCACACAGACCGAGAAGAATCTGCAGGCAGCATTCGCAGGTGAGAGCCAGGCAAGAAATAAGTACACTTATTTCGCATCCAAGGCTAAGAAGGAAGGATTCGAGCAGATCGCTGAGATCTTCCTGAAGACTGCTGACAACGAGAAGGAGCATGCCAAGATGTGGTTCAAGGAGTTGAACGGCATCGGTGATACGGCAGAGAACCTTGCAGCAGCTGCTGACGGCGAGAACTACGAGTGGACTGATATGTACGAGGATTTCGCTAAGACTGCTGAGGCTGAGGGCTTTACTGCACTCGCAGCTAAGTTCCGCATGGTAGGAGCTATAGAGAAGCAGCACGAGGAAAGATACCGTGCACTCCTCAACAACGTTGAGATGAAGCAGGTATTCGAGAAGAGCGAAGTTAAGGTATGGGAGTGCAGAAACTGCGGTCACATCGTAGTAGGTACAAATGCACCTCAGGTATGCCCCGTATGTGCTCATCCCCAGAGCTACTTCGAAGTACACGCTGACAACTATTAAGAAGTGAAGTCCTTTCGCTACGTACTCCGCGCTTCGCTTGTGCGTAAGTCCGCTCAAGGGACGTTCACTTCTTAAGAACAAACAGGATAGCAAAAGGAGTCGCTTACGGCGGCTCTTTTTTTGACGCGTTTTACGAGGGGGTGTATTATTAAAAGGTTGAAAATCAGGGGGCGGAGGACATAAGATGCCTGTTACCGAATTACTTAAGAGAAATGCCGCCGAGCACGGAAATGAAGTCGCTCTGGTGGAGATTAATCCGACGATGGAAGAGACGAGAAAATTCTCTTATAAGGAATACGATCTCGTTCAGCAGACCAAACCTACAAAATATTACAGAAGACAGCTTACATGGCAGGTCTTTGACGAGAAGGCAAACCGCGTAGCCAATATGCTCCTGGACAAGGGCATTCAGAGAGGCGATAAAGTTGCTATTCTCATGTTCAACTGCCTTGAGTGGCTTCCCATTTACTTCGGAATCCTGAAGGCCGGTGCTATCGCAGTTCCTTTTAATTTCAGATATACAGCCAATGAGATCTCTTATTGTGCTAATCTTGCCGAGGTATCCATTCTCATCTTCGGACCCGAGTTTGTGGACCGTATCAATACCAATGCGGATGAGATCTCGAGAAACAGGGTTCTTATCTTCGTCGGCGGCGAAGGCAAGCCTGATTTTGCCGAGAACTACTGGTCTCTCGTAGCTGATTATCCGAGCACGGATCCCGGAATCAAGCTCACCGAAGAGGACCTTGCTGCTATCTATTTCTCTTCCGGAACCACAGGTTTCCCGAAGGCTATCCTTCATCCTCACAGAAGCCTTACTCAGGCTGCCGAGATGGAGGCTGTTCACCATCATACGACTAAGGACGACTGCTTCCTCTGCATTCCTCCTCTGTACCACACAGGTGCGAAGTTCCACTGGATGGGTTCGCTTTGGACATGCAGCAAGGCTGTACTTCTTAAGGGTGCCAAGCCTGATGTTATACTCCGTGCAGTTTCAGACGAGCACTGTACGAATGTGTGGCTCCTCGTACCGTGGGCTCAGGATATCCTCGATGCATTGGACAGCGGCGAGCTGAAGATCGAAGACTATGAACTGTCTCAGTGGAGACTTATGCATATCGGTGCGCAGCCTGTACCGCCTTCACTCATTCGTCACTGGAAAGATTACTTCCCGAATCACCAGTACGATACGAACTACGGTCTTTCCGAGTCGACCGGCCCCGGATGCGTTCACCTCGGTCTTGAGAATACTCATAAGGTTGGTGCTATCGGCGTTCCCGGTTACAGATGGGAGTGCAAGATCATCGATGAGGACGGCAATGAGGTTAAGCAGGGCGAAGTCGGAGAACTCTGTGTTAAGGGTCCCGGCGTAATGCTCGAGTACTATCACAATCCCGAAGCTACTGCTGCTGCTTTGCACGACGGTTGGCTCTATACCGGTGATATGGCAAGACAGGACGAGGACGGCTTCTACTTCCTCGTTGACCGTAAGAAGGATCTTATCGTATCGGGCGGTGAGAATATCTACCCCGTAGAGATCGAGAACTTCCTGCAGGAGTATCCGAAGATCAAGGACGTTGCCGTAATCGGCCTTCCCGACAAGAGACTCGGTGAGATCACGGGCGCCATCGTTCAGATCGAACCCGGTTCAGGATGCACCGTGGAAGAGATCGAGCAGTTCTGCCTGCAACTTCCCCGCTATAAGAGACCTAAGAAGATCATCCTGGCAGACGTACCGCGAAATGCCACGGGTAAGATCGAGAAGCCCGCGCTTCGTAAGAAGTACGGCGCAGATCGATTAGTAGAGAAAGAAAACATGTCTTAATCGAATATGCGCTTGGCCGCGAACAGTGCGCTCGCTGCGCTCCGCAACTTGCAGCGCATATGTCGATTAAGCCTTACTTAAGATCAATATAAATAGGACAGTGGTCGGAGCCCATTATGTTACTCAACATATTGGACTCCGATATTCTATTGCGCAGACCTTCCGTTACGAAGAAGTAGTCGATACGCCAGCCGACATTACGCTCGCGTGCGAAAGTCTTATACGACCACCAGCTGTAGGCCTCGGCCTTGTCGGGGTAGAGCATGCGGAAGGTGTCGATAAGTCCCGCCTCCGCGAAATGATCCATATACACTCTCTCCTCGGGAAGGAAGCCCGAGATCTTCGAGTTCGCCTTGGGGTTAGAAAGGTCGATCTCCTTATGTGCGGTGTTGACGTCGCCGCAGCAGATGACTTCGCGGCCCCCGGCCTGAAGTTCTCTGACCTGATCCAGGAAGCAGTCGTAGAAACGCAGCTTGAATTTTACGTAGTCGTCGCCTCTTCCGCCGTTAGGGAAATAGATATTAAAAAGAACGAAGTCACCGAAGTCCGCCTTGATGACTCTGCCTTCGTGGTCGAACTCCTCGACGCCGAACCCGAGTTCTATCTTCGGGTTGAGGTTCTCTCTGTAGAACAGACCTGTTCCGGAATAACCTTTACGCTCGGCGGGGTAGAACACACTCTTATAGCCCGGAATGTTCGCGATCTGCTCAGGGATCTGCTCGGGCAGAGCCTTTATCTCCTGTATACCTAAGATATCGGCGTCCATCGCCTTGAAGGAGTCGATAAATCCTTTGCCCGCTACCGCGCGGATACCGTTTACATTCCAGCTTGCAAGTCTCATAAGGAACCTCGTGTTTGGTATAATCTTTCTATATTTTACTTGTAATACGGAGAAAGACAAATGAGCAGGATACTGGTAGTTACACTCGGAGGCACGATCTGTTCGGCAGTGGAGAAGGGCGATACGATCAAGCTTAGGACCGCTCCAGACAAGCAAATCTTCGAGGCTCTCAAGAAGAAAAACGAGCTTACATACCTGACACCTATCCTGTACTCTTCCGAGAATGCAGACGGGGAGTATTTCCGTAAGGCTTTGTCCGCGATCGCGGATGAGTGTGAGAAGGATAAGCCCGACGGCATTCTCATTCTGCACGGAACTGACAGCGCGGCATATTTCGCACAGTTGGCAGTGAGGGTGCTGTCATGCTTCGGCATTCCCGTGCTCATTACAGGCTCGAAGCTTCCCATGGACGACCCGCACAGCGATGCCATTCGCAATGTCAGCTACGCGATGGGACTTCTCGGTGCAGCCTGCGAAGGTAAGCTCGGCGCCGTTACTTTCGGCATCGTCTATACCGACGAGATGATGGAGGACACTGTGTTCGTTCCCGCTAACAGGGTTACTGACGCGAACTTCGACGGAGACTACGGCAAGTTCCCGGCTAAGCCTTCCGTGCGCACGCTCAACAAGAAGGAAATGCAGCAGTATTTCGCCTCTCCCGTAAAGAAGATCCTGACTATACCCGCGGTTCCGGGTTACCCGTTCGCTGAAGTCGATCCGTCGAAATACGACAGCATACTGATCGGGACTTACCACAGCGGCACTCAGTCGGTGAGGGGCCTGACCGATCTTATCGGAAGAGCTAGAGGTGCGGGAGTGACCTGCTATATGGGCCCTGTTCACCAGAGCAAGGTGATGTATGACAGCACCAGAGAACTTATCAAGGCCGGCGCGGTTCCTCTGTATGAACTTCCGTTCGAAGGCTGCTGGGCAGAAGTGCTTATCAGGCAGTAAAGACCGTCCGGGCAGGGCCCCGTGAAGCTCCTTATCTATTGACTTAATAATTTGACTATGCAATACTTTGATAATCAAAGGAATTATCA
>CAMNNN010000156.1 GCA_946545505.1 uncultured Clostridia bacterium | reverse complement strand
GCATGACAGATTGATCTCCAGAGCATCGATCTTGTCCTTATGAGGATCGAGTGTCTTTACCATATCGATATAGTCTTCTGTGGAATGTCCTGCGACATTAACTATAACGCCTGTATCAAGCGTGTTCATGAAGTCCAGATCATGCTTAATGAAGTGTTCCACACCGGGGTTCTGAAGTCCTACAGAATTAAGCATACCTGCTGTGCACTCGGCTACTCTTACGCCTTCGTTACCTGCACGGGGCTTGATGGTAAGACCCTTGGAAGAGAGTCCTCCAAGTATCGACAGATCATATACTTCGGATAACTCGCGTCCCATATTGCATGTTCCGGAAGCAAGTATAAGAGGACTTTTAAGGAATGTATCTCCGACTTTTACGAATAAACGCTCGCTCACCAGATCACCTCCTTGGAATCAAATACCGGGCCGTCCTTGCAGCATCTTTTGTGCTCGAACGGTACGCCTTCCTCCTCTGCCTTGATCTTACATACGCATACAAGGCAGATGCCGATACCGCATGCCATTCTCTGTTCCAAAGATACATAGCAGTTAAGGCCTTTTTCCCCAGCCCAGGAGGATACGGCCTTCATCATGGGCATAGGTCCTACACAGAGTACACAAGCTCCGCTGATGTCATCTTCAGAAAGTGTGTTAAGTCCGTCACAGCAGTTGCCTTTAAGTCCAGAATCGCCGGCATCTGTAGTAAGCAAATACTCAGGCTTATTCATGATTATCTGGGACTTGTCTCTGAATCCCTGAACAACTTTAACGTTCTTTCCTGCCGCTGTCAGTTCCTCGTAAAGGAAATTGACCGGGAATACGCCTGTTCCGCCTCCTACGAGGATGAACTTATCACTTGCGGATGTATCGAATCCGTTACCGAGAGGACCGAGTACCCAGGTGCCTTCTCCCTCTTCGAAAGAGGCAATCTCTTCAGTTCCCTCGCCAATTATCTTAACTCCGACCTTGAAGGTGCCCTTCGTTCTGTCTACAGAAGCAACTCCGAAAGGTCGCCTCAGGAAATTTGAACATGTAACGTTAACAAACTGTCCCGGTACGGCTTCATTTGCAATCTCGGGACAAAGAAACTCAATGAGTGCCGTGTCCTCGTTAAGCATGGTTTTGGATACTACTTCACAGAAAAAGTCTTTGCTCATACGTACTTCCTGTCTTTAAGTGCTGCGTTAAGCTTAGCCTTCATGTCGAGTGCTTCGTCACGAGTTGCTTTCGCGAAGTCGGACGGGTCGAGGTCTTCCCTCTTCTTCCATGCGCACATAAGGCTTCTGGATGCATTTACAATGGCTCCCTTTCCGTCCTTGGTAAAGGATGCGACAGCAGCGTCAGGACCTGCTCCCTGGGCTCCGTAGCCGGGAACCAGCATCAAAGTATTCGGCATTCTTTTACGTGCAGCTACTGCCTGCTCGGGAACAGTAGCACCGAGGACTGCACCTACAGATGAGAATCCCTCTTCACCGATAAGGTCCTTACCCCACTCATTGACGTTGTCTGCCATAAGTTCATATACCTTTCTGCCGTCCTGAAGGATCATATCCTGGAAATCAACTGCAGAAGGGTTTGAAGTGTGCACGAGTGTGAAGATACCCTTACCGTCTCTGGCACAGACGTCCATGAAGGGCTTGATGCCGTCGATGCCCAGATACCCGTTAACTGTAACGGCATCGGCATTGAACATATGCTTCTTGTTTCCGTCATCGAGTTCAGTCTCACCGATAATTCCCTCGGCATAAGCTGTTGCAGTGCTTCCGATGTCATTTCTCTTGGCGTCGGCAATAACGAGCATACCCTTGTTCTTAGCGTAAGCGATAGTCTTCTTAAGAGTATCGATACCTGCAACTCCGTACATCTCGTAGTAAGCGAACTGAGGCTTGATGGCAGGAACAATATTACAGACAGCATCGATTAATGCTGTATTGAATTCGTAGATGGCACATGCAGCAGCGAGTTCAGCATCAGGTGCCAGGTCCTTAAGCCACTTCTGTCGGATCTGCTCGGGAATATACTCGAGTCTGGGATCCAAGCCCATAACAGTAGGGTTATCAAGTTCTGCGATCTTTCTTACAAGATCATCAGCAAAGTTCTTCATAAGTCTTCTTTCCTCCCATCATCGTAAGAACAGTCCTACCGTAAAGCTTCCAACCATCGAAAGGTGTGTTTCTGCCCTTGGTGAGCATCTTGTTCTTGTCGAATGTAAACTCATTATCGAGATCAAACACTGCGAGGTCAGCGTCATCTCCGACATTCATGCCGCCTCTTCCGAGTTTTAAGATCTTTGAAGGATTATGGCACATAAGATCGATTAGCTTATCCATTGTTATAATGCCGGGCTTAACAAGGTATGTGTAGCAAAGAGCGAATGAACTCTCGAGACCTACTATACCGTTAAGCGCATTTGAGAACTCAACTTCCTTATCATCCTGATGATGAGGAGCGTGATCAGTTACGATACAGTCGACTGTTCCGTCCTTAATAGCTTCTATAATAGCGAGCTTGTCTTCCTCTGTACGAAGAGGGGGATGCATCTTGAAGTTAGTGTCGTAGTTCTCACATGAAGCATCAGTAAGTGTGAAGTAATGAGGACATGTCTCGCATGTTACCTTAACTCCTCTTGCCTTTGCTTCTCTGATCATTCTCATACCGCCCTTGGTACTAACGTGGCAGATATGTACCGGAATATCGAGATATTCGGAAAGGATGATATCTCTGGCGATCATGATATCTTCAGCAACAGTAGGACAACCTCTGATACCGATGGAGGTTGATACCTCACCTTCATTCATTGCTCCGCCTGAGATCGTCAGGTCTTCTTCGTGATTCAATACGGGTATATCAAAGTCAGATGAGTACTCCAGAACTTTACGCATGAATCCTGAAGTGGCAATAGGCTTGCCGTCGTTACTGATAGCTACGATGCCGGCTTCTTTCATTAGTCCGATCTCAGCCAGTTCTTCGCTCTCAAGATTCTTGCCTGCAGCGCCGATAGGATAAACTCTGACAAGTCCAGCGTCTGCAGCTCTTTTAAGGATTCCCTCTACTACAGCTGCGTTGTCACAGACGGGATGTGTGTTAGGCATTGTACAGACACTTGTAAAGCCGCCTCTTGCTGCCGCTGCACTACCTGTCGCGATGGTTTCTTTATACTCGTATCCGGGCTCTCTGAAATGCACATGCATATCAACAAGGCCGGGGACGACAGTGGCGCCCTTTACATCAATGACCTCATCAGCAGATGCCTCATCGAAAGCCTCGGCAAACTTCCCGTTATCAATATAGACTTCAGAAGCACCGGAACCTGTTACTTTACAGTTCTTGATTATTGTCTTCATACGTTGTTTCTCCTTGCCATGAGCAGATAAAGAACAGCCATTCTTACTGCTACTCCGTTTGTAACCTGTTTATTGATAACCGACTGGTCGCAGTCATATACGGCAGTCGGAAGCTCTACACCGTGGTTGCACGGTCCCGGGTGCATAAGAAAAGCATCAGGCTTGGCAAGCTTGAGAACCTCGGGTGTTATGGAGTAGAACTTGGCATACTCGGCTACTGACGGGAAAAGGCTGCTCTTCATTCTTTCGAGCTGTACGCGAAGGCCCATGACGGCATCTGCATCTCGTACGCAGTCTTCTACACTGTCAGCGACAGTTACACCCATCTTCTCGATACCAATAGGCATCATTGTTCTAGGACCGTATACGCTTACTTTGGCGCCTAATTTGGCAAGGCCGATAGCGTTGGATCTGACTACTCTTGAGTGATAAATGTCACCGCAGATGGCGATCTTCTTCCCTTCGAACTTATCGAATCTCTCATACATTGTGAGCATACCCAGAAGAGCCTGTGTAGGATGCTCATTCATTCCGTCACCTGCATTTACGATACTCGCATTGATCTTGTCAGCGATGGAATGAGGTGCGCCGGACTGGGGATGTCTCATGACTATGATATCTGTTCCCATCATGTCGATAGTTCTTGCTGTATCAAGGAGTGACTCTCCCTTGGCAACAGAACTTCCCGTAGCCGAGATGTTGGCACTAGTTGAGCCCATATACTTGGATGCGAGCTCGAATGACAGTCTTGTTCTTGTGGAATTCTCGTAGAACATAG
This sequence comes from uncultured Clostridia bacterium, assembly GCA_946545505.1. Taxonomy (GTDB): domain Bacteria; phylum Bacillota; class Clostridia; order Saccharofermentanales; family Saccharofermentanaceae; genus Saccharofermentans. The sequence continues at coordinate 129 of CAMNNN010000156.1, read as the reverse complement.
TAACTACGGATTTCCCCTGTAAGTGGCTAGTCTTCTTCGGACCTGTCTCGACAACCATCTTCATTGTCTTGGCAGTATCCAGAATCTCCATTATCTCCTCGGGGGTAAGCTGTTTCATTCCCAGGAGAT
>CAMNNN010000155.1 GCA_946545505.1 uncultured Clostridia bacterium | reverse complement strand
TCAGTTAAAGGTCTTAAAAACCTTAATCTCGACATGCGGATTAACGATACTTACCTGAACCTCATCAGCAATATTAGCAATGATTGATTTCTCCAGAAGGTCAATAGCCGTAGCATTATTACCCTGCTTAACTGAATCCTCATACTTCTCGAGTGACCACAGATACTCCTTGGCTACCTCAGCGGAAGCATCTACAGGCGTGGGGCTTCCCATGTTCATCAGGCCCATCGAAAAGCCTGACACCACCGTGTGTCCCAATGTTCCCGGCAGAAGCATGGAGCCGATCATCTCCTTAAGCTTACCGGTAAAGCCCTTGGCAGCAGAGTTCTCACCTTTGGTGGATGCATCAATAAGCTGGTCGTGCATCTTCTTATCAAGAACTACGTCTCCATTAAGGGTGAAAGTAAACTCTTTTCCATACTGAGCCACTTCGAATTCAGCCTTGATGTCACCTGCAATACCTCTAAGAAGACCGATAGTTTCTTCTGTAAGAAGTCTTAATCTTAATAACTCCTTCGAATCGAGAGCCGCCTCGATTCCCATCTTATTCGACATATCAAGAGCTTCGGCAAATCCGTTTCCTGCGCTGTCAATTACTACTGAATTCCTGTTCATGTGTTTCCTCCGTAATTATTATCTTTATTTACCGTGATACTCGAAGCCGAGCATTGTAAGATCATCAAACTGTTCAGCATCCTTAACAAAATCGCTGACCGCTTTCTTTACGTTGTTAAGAAGCGTCTCGGGATCTGCATCAGGATCACTGTTCAGGGCTTCGAGCATTCTGTCCGTACCAAACATGTGCTCTTCGCCGTCAGTAGCTTCCGGAACACCGTCAGTATAGATAAACAGTTTATCACCCTTCTTAAGCTCTATACCATATTCATGATAGACCGTCTCCTCCATAGCGCCTACGGCGAGGCTGTGCTTATCTTTGAAAATCTCGAATTTACCGTCACCCTGCTTGATAACAGGATACTCATGACCTGCATTAGCTGCAGAAAGCTTACCTGTGGATATCTCGAGAATACCAATCCATACGGTAACAAACATCTCGACCAGATTATTGGTAGTAAGAGCCTGATTGGTCTTCTCAAGCACCTCGGCAGGTGACTTGCCGAGCATTGCACAGCTCTGAAGAATGGTCTTGGATATCATCATAAAGAGCGCAGCGGGTATACCCTTACCGGATACATCAGCTACCAGAATAGCCAGATGATCATCATCGATAAGATAGTAATCATAGAAGTCTCCGCCCACTTCCCTGGCAGGATCCATCAGAGCGAACAGATCGAACTCCTTACGGTCAGGGAACGGAGGGAAATCATGAGGCAGCATCGATGCCTGAATCTGTGTGGCAAGAGCAAGCTCGGTACTGATACGCTCAGATTCCTTCGTAATCTGGGTGATCTCAGTAATATACTGCTTTGTCTTCTTAGACAAATCATCGAACGACTCGGCGAGGATCTCGATCTCATCGTTCGTGTTATATATCGGTTTCATCTCGAACAGCTTCCCGGTATTTGCTCCCTCGACTATGTCCTTCGTCATGGACTCGATCGGCTTAACGATTCTGTCAGCCATAATGAGAGCGGCGATTACGCCGGCTATCATGATAAGTCCGACAAGTATGGCAGACAGCGTCATCAGCTTAGTCTGAGCCGCCTTATAATTCTCACGTGCCTCAGTATTGATCCTGTCATATTCCTGAAGCATAAGTACAGTAGGAGTCTGCGTGACATCCTTCTCTACTACTGAGACTGCAGTCCAGCCGACAGTCGGTATCGGACTTCCTGCCATAAAGTATTCTTTACCGTCAATCGTGATAGTCTCAAGATCTGTACTCATAACAAGAGCCTGTGTTACGAATTCTGCCAGCTCGCTGTTACTGGAAGAACGAAGATCAACATCATCATCCTGATACTCTATATCGAATACTCCGTTGCCTTCAGGAGCAAATATAACCTGGCCTTCGTCATTGATAATACAGATAAATCCGCCGTTCCTCGTCGACTGGCTTACATAATCCTCAAGCTGGTCAAGAAACAGGTCGATTCCGACTACGCCGATCAGTTCGCCATCAACTATGATAGGAGCCGAACAGGTAACACATGATCTTCCCGAGAATGTATCGTAGATAACTCCGGATATAACCACATCACCTGCAGCAACTGCATCCGTGTACCACGGGCGTTCACGAGCCGGGAAATAAATGATATTGCCGTCCTGATCGAACTTATTGGCTGACATCGCATCTATACAAAGCGATGTACCGTCTTCGAATCCGATATAGCAGTTATCCATATAACCCGAACTCTCACACATGGCGATCATGATATCGCTCATATGAGCAGCTACGGCCAGGTAATCGGAATCATCGTAGTGTTCTACTGTCTCATCCCACAGAGCCTGTGCTGTGATCGTACCGTTCTGTGCCGGATTAGGAGGAAAGAACGGCGCTTCGTCATAAGCACCTTTATGTGAGAAATAACCAACAGCCAAAGCCTGCAGAGTCGTTACATCCGTCTCGATCTCCTCGAACATATCGTCGGCGATATAGGCCTGAAGCGAATTAGTCTTGGTAACCGTGCTCGCGAGCACTTCCTGAATAGTTCCGGCAGACACTTCACCGAGAGCTACCTGCTGAACTTCATTTGTGGAACTTACTACATTGGAAAGATACCTTGTCTTGTACACGGAAATGATCGAAATGCAGACAAGCATAATGAGAAATACGACTACAACAAGGCTGATAAGCTTCTGCTTAAGGCCGCCTATAGTGATTCCCAATAACTTCTTCATCAATGTCTCCGTGCATAACAAAGTACGATAACTAACGCCTTGATTATACCATTACGGGCCCCTGAACAAGCCTGTCATATATTAATAATAAGTAAACGTGTGGGCCCTGCGGTATTCAGGCGGCACGGCCAGGGTGTAAAATTGTTTTATGAAGTTCAATTGGCGCAAAGATCTCAAAACACTTCTGAGCATCGTCTTCGCGGCGGTCCTTATGGCGCTGAACATAAAGACTTTCGTAAGAGCCGGAGACCTCTTCCCCGGCGGCGTCAACGGACTAACCATTCTCATCCAGCACATATTCACGATGTCAACCGGTTATACCCCGCCGTTTACATTCGTAAATTTGACGCTCAACGCACTTCCCATCTATATAGGATTTAAGCATATAGGCAAGAAATTCACTATCTATTCGATCCTGATGATATTTCTCGCCAGCACGCTGACCGACCTTCTGCCGGGGTTTGCCGTCACGCAGGATACTCTCCTTATTAGCATCTTCGGCGGAATCCTGAACGGACTTTCCATCAGTATCTGCCTTCTGGCCGGGGCTACATCAGGCGGAACGGACTTCATTAGCATCTACTTATCCGAGAAGAAAGGCTACGATGCCTTCAACATAATCCTGGCGGGCAACGCATGCATACTGCTTGCTGCCGGAGCCCTTTTCGGCTGGGATAAAGCTCTGTACTCGATCATCTTCCAGTACGCATCCACAGTAGTAATAAGGACACTGTACCTTAAGTTCCAGCAGTCAACGCTTTTCGTTGTGACAACGAAGCCTTCAGAGGTTTGTGAGAAGATCTATGAGGTCTCGAACCACGGTGCTACCATAATCGAAGGCGAAGGGTCTTTCGGACACTGCGAGAAGAATGTGGTTTATTCCGTAATCTCGAGGTCAGACTCGAGGCGCGTTATCCGCGCAGTAAAAGAAGTGGATCCCGAATCCTTCATTAACCTCGTAAGGACCGAGAAGCTGTCGGGATACTTCTACTATCAGAAGGAAGAGTAACGCGGGTTATCAGCCCTTGATGAGTGTGCCGACGTCAGCCACACTGTATTTTCTTATCTTCTCGTATTTGGACAGATCCGCGTTGACCTTATCAATGACAGGCTGCCAGTCGCCTCCCACGCTTTCCTTATCCTTAACGAAGATATTGCAAGTAAGCTCACCGTCGCGCACAAACACCTTAACGGAAGCGATGCGGGGGTCAGCAGACTTGACCTTATCTGCGATGCGGCCGGAAGAAACATTCTCGCCGTTGCTTAAGACGATCATTGTGTCCTTCCTGCCCCTGACATATACGATATTGTTTACGATGGTGCCGATGTCACCCGTAAGGAAGTACCCGTCCTCATCGAAAGCTCTCTTTGTCGCTTCCGGGTCGTTAAGGTAGCCTCCGAACACGTTCGGGCCCTTAACCGCGAGCTCGCCGTAACCGTCAGGTCCCGGATCCTTGACCTTCGCATCGAGA
>CAMNNN010000154.1 GCA_946545505.1 uncultured Clostridia bacterium | reverse complement strand
TCACCGCTGACTGCCCCGAGGATTCGGTCATCTACGTCTATAACAAGTATCACGAAGTTGTTTATTCAACTCATATGAGGAATGCTTCCGGTATTATCCCGCTTCCTTCGGAAGGATACATCATGTTCGCAGGACTTGACGGAGACAGCATCGTGATTAATTGATATATGTATTTAGCGGCAAAGCAGCCTGATCAGGACTTTAATCAGGGCAGGGTGTTGCCTGCGGCCTGGTAGATCTCGTACCACTCCTTACGGCTTAATTCGATGTCTGCACCGAGTGCCATCTGCTGAACTCTGTCGGCTTTGGTCGTGCCGATGACAGCCTGTATGGGATGAGGATAACGTAGTACCCATGCGATAGCGACGGCCTCCGGTGTTACGTTCTGCTCGGAAGCGATCCTGGACAGAACTTTGTTGAGGTCTTCAAACTTAGGGTTGCCGATAAATACACCTTCGAAGAATCCGTATTGGAGAACAGACCAAGCTTGGATAACGATGTCGTTCAGGCGGCAGTATTCGAGTATGCTGCCATCTCTTACTATACCGGCGTCAGTGCTCATGTTAACGTGAAGGCCGGCGTCAATCGCAGGGGTGAATGCTGCCGACAGCTGGATCTGGTTGATCGCGATCTTCTCCTGAACATCGCGTGACAGAAATTCGATCATGAGCGGGTTCATATTGGATACACCGAAGTCTATGATCTTGCCTGCTTTGACGGCATCACCGATGGCGTCGTTGATCTCGTCCGCCTCCATCAGTGTGTCGGGACGGTGCAGCAGGAGTGAATCGATATGGTCTGTGTGAAGGCGCATCAGGATGCCGTCAATGGCTTCGGTGATGTGCTCCTTGGAGAAATCAAAATACTTAAGTCCTCCTTCGCGTCTGATACCGCACTTGGACTGGATCCACATATGGTCTCTTAAGTCGGGGCGGGAAGACAGTACCTTTCCCACAATCCTCTCGCACAATCCGTCTGCATAGCAGTCAGCGAGGTCGAAAGCATTGATGCCGGAGTGGAGTGCGGTCTCGATCAGGTCCTCTGTCTCCTTAGGTGACAGGGAGCTGATTCTCATCATTCCGAGAATGACAGTGGAGAGCGCTTTGTTGTTCTTACCGAATTCGATGTACTTCATGGTGAGCAGCCTCCCTCGGGAAAGATAAATTTATTTTACACTTTTCTTATAACTATCTCTACCGTTAGCGATATTGGCTGAAGAATAATAAACTCATCAGGCGGCTCATCATTTCTTCGTGAAATGATGAGCCTATTGATGCATTCGGGCATTTCTCATCAGTTACCTCATCAATAGTTATCAATTTGATGAGTCAACTGATGAGTTTTGTCGTTTTTTGTCGGAAATTGTCGTCATTTAGTAGTTATATCCCTCTTGTCGCCCCTATAGATTATTTATAAAGGAGGTACACGACATGTATATTGATGGATTTCCGGCCGAGTATTTACAGGCGAAGTTGAGACTTATAAACTGCAGGATCAGCGAACTGCCGGATGTGAGGGTCGGTAAAAGGGATGGAAGAGATGTATTAAGACAGATTACAAGGATCAACGGTAAGCGGATCGTTCACGAGGTCTCGCCGAATAAACAGGCCGGGAAGGTATTATTAGAACGCAGTGACTACCGTAAAAAGCTGTTAGCGGTCAAAAGGCAAATAGAGGCCTCGCTCAAAGGTGTTGCGGTTAACTGTGAGATAGATGTCAGAAAAGTGAACACCTTATATGACCGGAAATTCTGGGAACAGATACATATTAGAGCTGAATTTGAGACTAAGGAAAAGGGATATGATTATAAGGGGATGATACTCGATTCGCGTGCTGAGATGATAGTCGCTCAGACTCTGGATGAGTTAGGTCTTGAATACAAATATGAACCGCAGATGATAATAGGTAATGATATCTATTATCCGGACTTTATTGTTTATTTGCCCGAATTTCAAAGATGCTTCTTCATCGAGTTTCTTGGAAAGCTTAATGACCTGAAATACATAACAAGAAATGAATTCAAGTTGATGGACTATTTAAACTCGGGAATGATAGTTAACCGGGATCTTTTGCTGTTCTGTGGGTTTGAAGACCGGATGGTCAATGCAGATGATATGAAAGACGACATAATGGCGCTGATAAGGAAATACTGCCGGATGTATAAAACCTGAAGACGGTTTATGAGTGTTAAAATCATCTCATATGAAGCGGTTGAGAAACGTGATCACATTATTAATCTGTCTGTCGCTGACATCGTGCGGCGTGGTGCCGTCTGCTGATCAGACGGCGGTTAATACGACTGTGGAAACTCAGGTTCAGACTACAACATCCGTTCCGACGCAGACACCAACGCCAACCCCGACTTCAACTCCCACACCGACTCCGGAACCGACCCCTGTTCCGGTCAATCCGTACTATGAGGCGGATCCGTATTCGTTCATCGCGGATATTCTTAATCCGGACGGGATAGTTACATTCGGCGGCTTCGAGCCGGGCGAAGATGTTTTGCAGCCGCTTCAGGAGGCATCCGATGATCTTCTATACAGACATTCATTTATCATGATCGATATCAATACCGGCCGCGGCGTCGGATATAACCTCGATGAGGTTTACTATACGGCAAGTTCGATAAAGGGGCCTTTCGCTGCGAGCTTCTGCGCACTGGCGCCGGATATAGCAGTTGACTGGGAGAGCACGATCATCAGCATGCTGCAGTTTTCCGATAATGACGCATACAGAGTGCTGAACGATACGTATCACAGAACTTATATACAGGAGTGGGCAGCACAGGCTTGCGTGGATCCTGCGCCGTTCGCATGGAAATACCCGCATATCAGTGTACGGCAGATGGCGGCGCTGTGGCTTAGGAATTATGAATTCTTCGAGCAGGACGAGTGGGGAGCGCAGGTAGGATCGTGGTTCGAGTCTCCTGAGTATTCGATCATCAACGACGTGGCAGGCGGGCTTTATACCACCAGGTCCAAGGGCGGCTGGCTCACCGATGAGGACCCCGACCATGCGGTCTCTATCGATGCGGGAATCGTCTATGCGGATAACGGACCTTATATTGTGGTCATCATGTCCAGAGTGCCGAGCAGTCTGGAATATCTTCGTTCGATAATGGAAGCTCTGGAGACCGTGCACAGTTCTATGTGAATGAACCTATACTGATAGTATAGTTATGATTATTCTAATTGTATTAGTAGTGTATTCATTTTGATGCTCTCCGACTATATAATTAAGGCACAAGGAGGGCGGCAATATGAGGAACAGAACCGTAAAAACAATTCTCACTTTGATATCTGTATTGATATTGGCAATGTCCGTCCTCGGTTGCAGCAGGGTATCGTTAAAGCCCGGCGTTCATATCACGGAGGCTTATCATTACTATCCTGACGGCATGCGCTGCCATTGCATGGTGGTAGCAGGATTTATGGACGATGATCCTTATCTTGATGCACATGACTTCAGGATCGAGGACAGTAACGGTACCACCTGCATTCTCGTATTTAAGATAGGTAATTCGGATGAGCTTTACTGTGTGGATAACTACCCGCTTTCAAATCTGGATTATTGAGGCATATGTATGAATAACAGTCTTGCAGTTAACATAAGAGCTTTTCGAAAAGACAGAGGTCTTACGCAGGAGCAGCTCGCAGAGGTGTTCGGCGTAACCGTAGGTGCGGTTCATAAGTGGGAGGCGGGTCTGTCGACTCCGGAGCTTCCTCTCATACTCGAGATGGCCGATTTCTTCGACACTTCGCTCGATGTGCTTATCGGGTTCGAGGCTCGCGACAACAGAGTGGAAGTGCTCGCCGGACGCCTTCGTAAGATGGCGTATTCGATGGATCCGGAAGGCATTTCCGAGGCGGAGAAATCACTTAAGAAATATCCCCATAATTTCTCAATCGTATTCGAGTGCGCGTTCATTTACGGCGTGCACGGAATCAACCCGAAGAACAGAAAGTACCTGCTTCGAGCGATCGAGCTTTTCGAGCAGGCCGTGACGCTTATCTCACAGAACACCGACCCCGATATAGACGAAGCCGTAATCTACGGGCAGCTTGCCATCCTTAACCAGACCCTGGGTGACACAGCCAAGGCGTTGCAGATATACAAGGCGCACAACGCGGGCGGGATATTCGATATAAGGATAGGGCAGATACTCGCGCAGAAAGGTGATTACAAGGAGGCGGACGAGTACCTCTCGCGGGCGTTTGTGAAGCAGCTGGGCGACAGGATAAACCTCATTACCGGCAAGCTTCTGTGTTATT
>CAMNNN010000153.1 GCA_946545505.1 uncultured Clostridia bacterium | reverse complement strand
CACTCCGTTACTGTTCCACGACATTACGAAGTTCTTAACTCCGTCACCGACATCATTTATCACGATATTACCCTGGTAGCAGATACCGTCAACGAAGAAATCGGTTCTTATACCGTCGCCTGTGGTAACGAAGCTGCCCTGCACCTTCCTGATACCGAGCGTAACTCCGTTCTCACCTTCCAGAGAAGATGTTAATTCACAGTTGGTAAAGCTGTCACCCGGGACATTCGGAACTGATGAGGAAGCCTTAAGTGAACGGTCCTCGGAAGCAAGCATCTGATTGATGACATACATTCTCGAACTTCCGCTAAGCATAGCCAGAGCATCGTTAACCATATCAGGATCTGTGGTTCCGTTGATAACCATGGACAAGTCATTGGCGAATACGGAATCATCATTACCTCTGATCAGATAATCCGAACTCGTAAAAGCATTCATCGCATAATCGCCGGCTGTATAGAAGCCTGAGCCGACCCTGTACAGCGCGATCCTGTTAAGATCGGTATTACCGATCAGTTCAGAAGTGCGAAGGACAACATCTTCCTGAACGGAAGACGGAGATCTGTAAGGAACATTCATACCGGACAGAGATATTCCGCCGATAATAACACCTATAAGCGATACTGCAAACACAGCAGCCGCCGCTATGAGATATTCTTTTGTCCTCTTTACCGAAGCCGCCACAATCGTCCTCTCAGCTGTTAAGTTCATCCAGGGTCAGACCGAACGGAGGAATGAATTCATCCATGAAGATCTTAACCTCAGGTAAGTCTATATTATCAATAGTTTCCCTTAATGTCGCCATTGCCGATTCAAACTCGGTATTACCTGCCAGCTTCTCTCTGATGCACTTTATGTAAGCACAAATCTTATCCGCAGCCTTGACGATTCTCTTATACAGGTATCCCTCGTCACCCTCATATACAGGTGACAACAAAGACATATAGTAATCCTTCATGTAATCCGGAAGCTGTGACACAAGGCTCTCAGCCGCCTCGTGCTCTACCTCCTTGTATGCACTCTTAATCGTGCTGTTCCTGTACTTGATGGGAGTCGGCATATCACCGGTGATAATCTCAGTACAGTCATGATAAAGGCCAAGTGCCTGAATCTTATACGGATCAACTTTCACTGATGTCTTGCCTTCATCCGCAAGGCGGTTATGAATTACCGCAAGACACTCCGCCACCACAGCTACATCGAAGCTGTGCTCCTTGATATTCTCATAGCGGCTGTTCCTCATGAGGGCCCAGCGGTTGATGTACTGCATTCTGTCGAGCAAAGCAAAAAAAGCGTAATTGTTATCCATCTTATCCCCCTTATACTCTGTACAATGCATCGAAACATGCATTCGCATATGTATCGGTCATACCCGCGATATAATCGACAACCTTCCTGACAGGCGGGCAATCCGGCTCCGGGTGCTTGATATAGAACTTGGCAAAACTCCTTACCGCTTCATTAGGCGATGCAGCTGCCTTCTCGATATCATCGACGGCTTCCATAAACGCATGGAAGATAGCCTCGATCTGAAGCTTGACCATGTCCTCATAAGTCTTGATCTTCGGAGCAAGGTATATACCATTGAGATTAGACTTAAGGTACTCATTAAGAGCTTCGAAATTCTCTTTACTCATACTGATCTCATCCTTGTTAAGGCTGCTGTGAACGATATCGCCCACAAGGATATTGATGATCTCTGCATTGGTAGTTCCGAGCCTCTTCGCGACTGCCTCACTTACGTGATCATTACCGCCGATGATTCCGGCTCTTCTGGCATCCTCGATATCTCTTCCCACATAAGCTATCTTATCCGCGAATCTTACGACACAGCCTTCAAGAGTGGCTGGTCTCGTTCTGTCCTTCTCGGGCTTGGCCGACACCTCAGCTTCAGTCTTATCACGGTAAGGCGTAAGACTGTACTCGTCATATGTCTCGCCGCAGTGTGATACGATTCCGTCTCTTACTTCGAAAGTGAGATTAAGACCATAATCGTTCGGCCTGTGCTCCTCGAGAACATCAAGGACTCTTAAGCTGTGAACTTCATGCTCGAAGAACAAATTCGGATCAACGGATTTAATGCACTGGTTCAGAACCCTCTCACCCGTATGACCATACGGCGTATGACCAATATCGTGACCTAATGCTATCGCCTGGATAAGATCGATATTAAGGTTAAGTGCACGTCCGATGATCGTCGATATGTAGTTTACGTAGATAACATGCTCGATCCTTGAACAGATATGATCGTTCACGGGATTGAAGAACACCTGCGTCTTGTGACGCAGACGTCTGAACGACTGTGAGAAGATAATCCTTCCGAGATCTCTCTCATAAGGACTTCTGATAGGACACGGCTCCTCAGGAGTTCTTCTGCCTCTCGAGTTCTCCGTCCTCATGGCAAAGGGTGACAGCGTCTTCTCCCTTTCCTGTCTTATAAGCTCGATCTCCTTGAGATCTTTGTAGTTGTTGATAAGATGAGGTTCTGCCGGAATACTGCCTAGAGCATCACCGAATATATCGAACAAAGAGTCCATATTATTTCCTCCTCATAAGTCCCGCGGAATTCGCGAGCATATTCTTCTTCATTCCGTCGAAATCAACGGAAACCAGTGCATCTCCGGCAACGGGCTCCACCTTAAGGATAACACCGTCACCGAACCTTCTGTGCGTTACCTTCATTCCGGGCTTAAACTCGGATGCAGTGAGTCCCCCCTTCTTCTCCGGCTTCTTCTCGAAAGAAGACTTCAGCGCCGAAGAAATCTCTCTTCTTGCCTGCTCTCTTGCAGGTGAAGTCGTAGTCTTAACGGAAGGCTCCGTGCGTACTTCTCTGGCGCCTCCGATCTTATACAGGTGACCGGGGTCTATTTCCTTCAGGAACCTGGACGGAGGCAGACACTGGGTCTGACCGAAGAGCATCCTCTGACGAGTCAGAAGGATAAACAGATCCTTCTTGGCTCTGGTAATGGCAACATACATGAGACGTCTTTCTTCCTCGAGTGCAGATGAATCCGAGATGGATTTATAACCCGGGAAGATACCGTCCTCTACGCCGATCATAAAGACAGCCTCGAACTCCAGTCCCTTGGCACTATGTACCGTCATGAGCTTAACGAAGTCATCACCCTCATCATATTCATCCCCCGCAGAATACAGTGCGGCATTCTCAAGGTAGATGGACAGAAGTCCGCCGAGCGTATCAGCTGTCTTCACTTCATCATCAAGATATACGTCATCGGGATCTTCCTCGACTGCCTTCTCTTCGGCGCCAGGAGTTGTTCTGTGATTCTTCTCGAATTCCGAAGCTTCAGACAGGAGTTCCTTCAAGTTCTCTACGCGGTCTGTTATCTCGCCCTTCTTCTCGCGCTGATCGATGATCTCCTGAATGATGCCGGATTCATTCTCGACATAGTCGATGTAATCCTTGAACGACATCTCTGTATCAAGAGAGTCACGGAGTCTGTTGATGAGAGCCGTAAACTCGATAAGCTTACCGACTGATCTTGACAGATCCGGATAACTGCTGCAGTTGCTGCAGACTTCGAACATCGAGATTCCGTCATCGAGGGCGATCTGTCTGATACGGTCGATCGTAGTATCTCCGATACCTCTTCTCGGGACATTGATAATACGCTCGAGAGCGAGGTCATCGTGTCCGTCATTGATAAGTCTTAAGTATGCGATAACATCCTTGATCTCTTTACGGTCGTAGAATCGCATGCCGCCGTAGACCTTGAACGGAATCTGCTTCTCACGTAACGCAGACTCTATCGAACGGCTCAACGCATTTACTCGATACAGAACAGCACAATCCTTATAGTTCAGTCTTCCCTTATCCACCATTCTCTTGATGGTATCTGCAGTCCACTTCGCCTCCAGGTTACCGTTATCGGCATTCATGACGATGATCTTGTTACCGTCTTCGCCTTCGGTCCTTAAGGCCTTGCTCTTCCTGTTCTTGTTATTCGCGATAACTTCATTCGCAGCTTCGAGAATCGTTCTCGTGGAACGGTAGTTCTGCTCAAGCTTGATTACTCTGGCCCCGGGGAAGTCCTTCTCGAAATTCAGTATCATGCGGACATCCGCGCCTCTGAAAGCATAGATTGACTGGTCGTCATCACCTACAACACAGACATTGCCGTGGCTCTTACCGAGCAGCATGACCGCCTCGTACTGAGGCTTATTCGTATCCTGATACTCATCGACCATGATATAGCGGAATTTATTTCTGTAGAATTCCGCGATTTGATCATTTTCACGAAGCAGCTTAACACAGTT
>CAMNNN010000152.1 GCA_946545505.1 uncultured Clostridia bacterium | reverse complement strand
TCGATAAGATCTCATAAGGATAAAGATCAGAACTATTGGTACTCACCTGTTATATACAATATTTTGATTATCAAAGTATTGTATGAAAGGAAATAAGAGTGCAGCAGTAGTCGACAATAAGCACGGTTATAATATCTATAATGATTAAACAAATCCTCCTGCCGTTATCTGCAGGAGTATTATTTTGTCTGAAAAGCAGTTACCAAAGGATAAAGAAAATGAATCTGATAACAATCAGATAAGATAGCAATCTAAAACTTACGAACGAATAATCATAATTAATAACAATGATTGATCATAGACATTAATACAAATTATCATTAGTTAATATCAGATTGAATCCGGATTAGATGAGCAGAAGACCGAATTGCCGAATTAGACACCATGATTATGGCTTATAATCAGAAAACCGCTCAAATCAAGCAATACCGCGGCTTATCAAGTATCATCCTGTGGAAAACTACCTCTTCCTAATTCACCAAAATTGTAATTATACCGAATTGGAATATATGAATTATATGGATAATGATGCGGAGCAAGGTCACTCGTATCGTACTTCTTTACTTCCGATAAATCTGAGATGAATTGAGAAAATGATTCTTATGATGATCAATACAATGACGATTCCTATAGAATCAATAACGACATCTTTCATTGATCCGTCTCTGCCGTCGACGAACAACTGATGATATTCATCTACAACTGCAGTCAGCAATGACAACCACATTGAGATAGCAATATACATCTCATTATCCGACTTAATGATCTTTACCGGGCTCTCGGCATAAGACTTAACTACTGAGATCCTGTTAGTGAATCTTACGGCACAGAATGACAAAACTGTCAGAATACTGTATTCGACAACATGAGCAACTTTTCTTACTACGATATCCGTTACCGCCCCTTCACCGAAAATGGATTCAATGAATCTTACGGCAGCATTACTTCTCTCAGTCGAAGTAATTCCGTTCTCATTTGAAAGATAAAACAACAGGATTATCCAGCCGACAGTCAAAATCCAGAAGAATAATGCTGCGATGAGATCAGGTATGGAAATATCTGTATTATTAACGTTCTTAGCCATTGATCAACGTCTGTCCCTGTTATTATTCTTAATTGCTCTGTCTATCTCGCGTCTTGCCTGCTTTGAAGCCTCGACATCACGCTTATCGTAGTTCTTTTTACCTCTTGCAAGTCCGATCTCGAACTTTACCCTGCCATCCTTAAAATAGCACTTTGTAGGCACCAAAGTAAGACCGTCAAGCTTTACCTTGGAATAAAGCTTAATTATCTCTTTCTTATGCATCAGGAGTTTTCTGGTTCTCATAGGATCGAGGCTGACAAAGCTGTTGCCGTGATCATACGGACTTATATTAACTCCAATAAGGAAGATTTCTCCTCCTTTTACTGTAACATAAGCATCCCTCAGATTGATCTTTCCGGCACGAATACTCTTGACCTCGGTTCCTGCGAGGACTATTCCGCATTCATATCGGTCATCGATAAAGTAATCGTGATACGCCTTCTTGTTCTCGGCGATTATCTTAATTCCCTTTTCCTTAGGCATATTATCTTCCGGCTTTCAGTGAAGGCGCCGCGTTAAGCGCCAGATCATCTGTCCTTCCGCCTATAAATTCGTAATAACCTGCAGATGCTATCATTGCAGCATTATCAGTGCACAGGCGCAACTTTGGATAGTATAGCCTAAGATCGTGCTTTATTGAAGCCTCGTCGAAGGCTTTACGCAGGAAGGTATTGGCAGATACACCTCCCGCGAGACACACGGTCTTAATCCCTGTCTTCTCCACTGCCTTCACCATATGATCGGCGAGTATATGAGCAATATGATGCTGATATGAAGCCGCAAAGTTACAGATATCTATTTCTTCGCCCTTCTGTCTTATCTTGTTGATCTGATTAAGTGCACTGGTCTTGATACCGGAGAATGAGAAATCCAGTGTATCTCCCATATGATTGAATGCGAATTCATATGCATGAACGTCGCCGCCCTGCCCTGCTTTGTCCATCTTAGGGCCGCCCGGGTACCCGAGTCCGATGACACGTGCGATCTTATCGATAGCCTCACCTGCTGCATCATCGCGAGTCTTACCGAGAATCTCCATCTCCTGATAAGACTTAACATGAATAATCTGAGTATTACCGCCGCTTACACACAGGCACAAGAACTCCGGCTCAAGTTCAGGGAAACAAAGATAATTGGCACATATGTGGCCATGAAGATGATTAACGCCAACCAAAGGCTTACCGGATACCGCACATAGCCCTTTCGCTGCAGACAGGCCCACAAGGAGCGCACCTACCAAGCCGGGACCGTAAGTAACAGCCACGGCATCAATATCATCAAGAGTAACACCGGCTTCCTTAAGAGCTGAATCGATACAAGGATAAATCGCATCCACATGCATTCTCGAGGCAAGCTCGGGGACGACGCCTCCATACTGCTCATGGAAATCTGCCTGTGAAGCGATAATGTCGCTCATGATAATACGGCCGTTCTTTACAACGGATGCCGCGGTCTCATCACATGATGATTCTATACCCAGAATAATAACGTCTTTATCACTCATAACTCACACTATATAAAGAATGACTGCATGAAATGCATCACAGTCGATATGTAATCGTCTTTACCCAATCTGAATGACTCAAGGTAGCCTGCACCGGGAATCATTCGTGACACCGTAAGAGTAGAGTTAAGCCTGTTACGTTCCTCTACGATCTGCGTAATCCTGTTGGCACCTATAAACGTATCATGTCCGCCGTAAATGATGCACACGGGCATCTGAAGTCTTGATATCTCAGCAACGAGATTGACCGAGCTGCTCTCTCCTGCCGAGATCCTGATGGCATAAGGAACAAATCTCTTCGTGATGCCGCCGAGGAACTCGGTCTGTTCTACCATAGACATAATATAATCGTCAGAGTTCTTAGCGGGAGAATCAAATATCATTCCAACTACATAAGAACGGTCAAACCCAAGTTTAAGAATATCTTCGGGGTAGTCGTTAAGCTCAGCTTCCGAGAGGCCGGACTCCGGCAGCTTGTCGTAAGCAAGCATGGTCGATGTACATCCCGTACCGATACCGTAAAGCACTACGTCAGTTGTAACCGATATCGCACGCACCTGAGCTATCGCGCCTATTACATCCTGCCATTCGAGGTAACCGTAATTGCATACATCGCCTTCAGACTCGCCGCTGTTACGCTGGTCGAAAAGGAACACGTTATAATGGTTATCCAGAAGCTCGTCTATAAGGTCGATCATGTTTACTCCGAAAGGAAGCCTGTTGGAGCCGGCACTGTGCACCACGATTACTGTCGTGACAGGATTATCCGTCTTGAAGAACCATCCGGAAAGGTTCGTCTGGCCGTCGAATGATTCGAACGAACAGGTCGAATACGAAGGCAGAATATTCGAAGGCACGTTGGATACAGTTGTCTTATCGATGCTCATCAGGTGGTTAGATGAAGAGATCGTAAGAACAACCATGAAGATAAGGATGGCGGCAAGAACACTCAATATTAAAGCGAATCGCACGATAAAGCTCGATCCGCTCCTTCTTGTCTTCTTACCCGTGAATGCCTGTTGAAAACCTGAGGTCATACTTCCTTACAGGATACTCTTCTTCTTAAGGATATAAGCCGTAAGAATAACGCTTAAGATGCATGAAGTAAGAATGGAGATAAAAGGCAGCGGCTGTGACAGGAATTCCTCATCCCAGGGCATCGGGAAGTTCTGTCCGAAGAAACATCCGATAAGATCGGGAATAGTCAGAACGATCGTAGCAGCAGCCAGGACCTTCATTATGTCGTTCATGTTATTCGATATGATCGATGCATAAGCATCTGTAGTCGTACTTACGATATTCGCATATACGTCCGCCATCTCGTGAGCCTGCTTATACTCGATTACTACATCTTCAAGCAGATCCTCATCTTCTTCGTAAAGCTTGACGATACGTCCTCTCATGAGTTTCTCGAGAACCGCCTCATTAGATTTCAATGATGATGCGAAGTAAACGAGGGATTTACTCAGATCAAGACGCTTATACAGTTCCTTGTTGGAAACCGCCTTCTCAAGCTCTGTCTCGGAAACTTCAAGTGTCTTATCGATGAAACGCAGCAATCTTAAGTATTCACGCGCTACGGCATACAGGATCTGAATCGTAAATCTCGTTCTGTACGGGATATACAGGTCTTTGATTCTGTTCTCGATAAAGTGATCGAGAATTGCGGTCTGTCTTAATGATACGGTAACGATATGCTTATCATTCAGAATGACACCAAGAGGCGTTGTC
>CAMNNN010000151.1 GCA_946545505.1 uncultured Clostridia bacterium | reverse complement strand
ACTATCTGTATCTTCTCGGAGAAGTTGTTCTTACGGGGAACCTTCGAGAAAATGTCCTTCATCTTATTGTTAGAGAATGTTACGGTGCCGTCGATGTTGAAGACGATGATTCCTTCAGAAATAACATTGAATACGTTCTCGAGTTTGTTTCTCTCGTTTGTAAGTTCACTTATAGATTCCGACAGCTTGTCAGCCATGCTGTTGAACGATACTGCAAGTTCTCCGGCCTCTCCGACATGGTTCTCGTTGGCCCTTACCTTAAGGTCGCCGCGGCCGTACTGCTTAGCTACGTGGTTAACCTCCTGCAAAGGTTCCGTGATGACTTCTACGAAGATGACAGTCGGAACCATCATCGCGAGAGCTGCCGCGAGAGTGGAGAGGAGCAGGATATTGATATATCCGTTGATAAGATCATCGCTCTCGTTAACGAGGTTGTACTGGATAGCGTAGTAAAGACTGCCGTCCTTCTCGAACGGGATTTTCATGATCAATGTATCTTCGACGAGTGAACCGCTGTTGATAAAAGCCAGATGGTTGGTCCAGACCTCGTTGTTGTTTATGTTGTCGTAAACGAAGTTGATGGCGGTCATTTCCTGATCGGTCGCATCGTTATAAAGATTGGAAGGCAGAAGAATCCTTCCCTGTGAATCGGTTACAAAATAAAGCCTGTCAGAAACACTGGCAGGATAGAGAATGTACTGATAGATCTCCTGTAATGACAGGTCGTCAGCGGAATCATTGATTACCTCGGAAATTGTCTCATACTGTTTCTGGGCTTCGTCTACATTGTAGTTAAAGGATGCAGTTCTTCCGGCAATGCCGAAAGCGACCGCAGCAAGAAGTGCGGAAGCTGCCAGTGCGACAAGCACCAGCATAAACATCCTTCGCATGATAAAGCTGTGGTGAAACACTTAAGAGACCTCGAATTTATATCCGACTCCGTAAACAGTGGAGATGTTCCATCTGCTTCCGTCATAAGTGATCTTCTGTCTGATTCTCTTAATGTGGGTGTCGATGGTACGAAGGTCTCCGTCAAAATCACTGCCCCATACGGCTCTTAAGATCTGCTCACGATTCATAACAGATCCGGGATGAGATGCAAGCAGATGCAGGATCTCAACTTCCTTGGGTGTGAATGGAATAGTTTTGGAATTAACCTTAACGGAATAGTTCTCGATATTGATCTCAAGACCGTCGAATCTCAATACCTGAGTAGCAGGGGACTTCTCCTGTGAAGATTCAGTTCTCCTTAATACAGCCTTGATTCTGGCAACAACTTCTCTGGGCGAGAAGGGCTTGACTATATAGTCATCTGCGCCGAGCTCGAGACCGAGTACGCGGTCGATCTCTTCACCCTTAGCTGTGAGGATGATGATCGGTGTGGTCATGGTCTTCCTCAATTCACGGCATACATCAAGACCGTTCATGAGGGGCATCATGACATCAAGCAGGATAAGGTCGGGAGAGGCATCGTGAGCGAGTCTTATGGATTCCTCACCGTCGAATGCGTCAGAATGCGTATACTGTTCATTATCAAGATAAAGCTTAAGTGATTCGTGGACTATAGGGTCGTCATCGCAAATCAGAATATGGGGAGTCTGAGACATGATGCTTCCTTTCTCACTATTAATTCCCATCTATTATATATTAAATTTCTATTCGGTGTTGTATAATAATTTGAGAATTAAGTGAAATAAGGATTAATTTATGAAAAATTCATTTTTAAAGAAGTCCGTTTGTGCCGTTATGACTGCGGCTTTGCTGTTTACATCCACAGGCTGCGGAGCTTTCCTTGCCAAGATCGCATCCAAGAATGCGACCGAGTATCTCACTGATGCGCTGGATGCCTTCTATGCAGATCCGGTAAGCGGTCTTTCCGATTATGATGATTCTTTTGAAATTCCCGGATTACTCGATGAGAGTCTGCAGTTCGCACTCGATGGGATAGCAGGATCCTCTTATGAGATTGGTGAAGTTTCTCTTAATAAGGGCAGAACGACTGCTAAGATTCCTGTTACATTCAGCAAGGTAATTGAGGTTGAAGATATCCCCATGGGTACAGTTGATGAAGTTGCTGATGCTCTCGGTGACTGCGATAAGTCTGATGTGGAGATCACATTTACCCTTAAGAACAAGGACGGAGACTGGACTATCGAGGATATGTCCGAACTTATCGAGGTTTTCTTCGATCCCTACACTTCACTTGTATTTATTGATGAGAACGGTATGCCCACGTCATATAACCAGCCTTTCTTCGAAGAGTGCACGGTTGATTCTGCGTGGTATGACCCTTATATGGCTACTCCTCTTAGCACAGGATCTTTGCATGGAGCTCCTGAGGCCATGCTCGCAGTAGTTTACTTTGACAGACCGATGTATCTGACCTTTACCGCTAATCTTGTAAGAGGCGGCGAGGTGGTTCAGTCCATTGAAGTAGATACCAACGGCAAGACTATAGCTTACTGTGAGTTCTGGGGCGAGACATATCAGTCAGGTACATATACGATGGAGCTTGTCTATGATGACGGCACCGTCACGGAGACCACTCCTCTGACTATCAACTGAGATGTTCGTTGCCGACAAATGGAAAGATTTTGAAGTCCTGTATGCCGGGGCTTCTGAGAAGTATGAGCGCTGGGGAGATGTCTATCTGAGACGTCCCGATCCTCAGGCCGTATGGCCTGTTTACGATGGCCCCAAAGAGGTTACCTGGGATGATCTTCCGGCTCCAAATGCCGTATATAACAGAAGTGAGACGGGCGGAGGATCCTGGCAGAAGCTTAAATCGACTCCGTCTGATTGGACAATCGGTTATAACACTCTTGGCAAGGAACTCAAATTCGTAATTGAGCCGACTTCATTCAAACACACCTGTCTTTTCCCGGAACAGGCATCCAACTGGGACTTCTGCGGGAAACTCATTTCTGATGCAGTAAAGTCGGGAAAGGACGACATAAAGATACTTAACCTTTTCGCTTATACGGGAGCTGCCACTTGTGCTGCCGCTGTTCACGGTGCAGCAGAAGTAGTGCATGTCGACTCATCTAAAGGCATGATAGCGCATGCCAAGAAGAACATCGCAGCCTCCGGGCTCGAGTCTTCTTATGTCAGATTTATAAATGAGGACTGCCGTAAGTTTGTAGAGCGTGAGATAAGGCGCGGCAGGAAATATGACGGCATCATAATGGACCCGCCAAAGTACGGAAGAGGCCCCACAGGCGAGCTTTGGAGGATCGAGACATCACTTTATGAATTCGTAAGCAGAACTGCTTTGCTTCTTTCCGACGATCCGCTGTTCGTGATTATCAGTTCCTATGCGACGGAACTCGGCGCCAATGCAGTCGGAAACGTACTCGACCTAACATGCGCTTCGAGATTCGGAGGCAAGACCGTGAACGGTGAACTCGGCCTTCCCATAACACATATGAACCTTAATTTGCCGTGCGGGCAGGCTTCAAGATGGACTCCCCGCGCATAATCTTCGAAGATAATCACCTTCTCGTGGCATTTAAGCCCGCAGGATTCCTGTCACAATCGGACGGCACTGAGTCTCCCGATATGCTGACATACCTGAAAGGTTACATAAAAGAGAAGTACAATAAGCCCGGAAATGTATATCTGGGGCTTCTTCACAGACTTGACCGCAATGTCTCGGGCCTTATGGTCTTCGCCAGGACGAGCAAGTGCGCTTCGCGTATGTCGGAACAGATCCGTAAGGGTAATCTCGAGAAGCATTACCGCGCCAGAGTGCAGGGTAAACTCGAAGGAGACGGAGTTCTCGTGAACTACCTTGTTAAAGATGAGAAGACTAATAAGACAGCTGTATATGACCGTGAAGTGCCGGGCAGCAAAAGATGCGAGCTGCATTACAGTGCGGGTGTATTCGACGGCGAGTATACGACAGTCAAGATAAGGCTTATAACCGGAAGATCTCACCAGATAAGGGCCCAGTTCTCTCATGCGGGACACCCGCTGTACGGAGATGTCAAATACGGTGGGAAAAGGTCTTCCGACGGCCTCGGACTGGTTTCCGTGTATCTGGCTTTTGATCATCCCGTCACAGGAGAGAGGATGGAGTTTTCTATATAACATCCTTGCCGAATTAACCTTATGAGTGTAGTATTTATAAACATGCGTTTAATTATGCGCATTTAGGAGGATTTATGGAACGCGAAGAGTTTTTGAGTGTTTATCGTCATTCTTTGGCACATATAATGGCTAAAGCAGTTATCGAGATCTATGGCAAAGAGAATGTTCAGTATGCCATCGGACCTCAGATCGCTGACGGCTGTTATTATGATTTCACACTTCCCAGGCCTGTAAGCGAA
>CAMNNN010000150.1 GCA_946545505.1 uncultured Clostridia bacterium | reverse complement strand
ACTTGATATGCTGATTGAAGAAGGATACCGCTCGTTAAGCATTCATACACTGGCAAAGAGGATAGGGTGTTCCACTCAGCCCATCGCATGGCATTTTGATAATATGGAAGGCCTTCGTAAGGCTCTTTATGAATATGCGTCGGAATATGCCTCCAATAAGACGAATCTGTCCGGAACTTCCGGCGCGGATGCTTTTGAGAAGCTGGGCAGTTCATACATTGAGACTGCGATCAAAGAGCCCAATCTGTTTAAGTTTTTGTATTTGGGAGAAGGCCCTGTAAGCAAGCCGTACAGCATTGAAGATCTTCCCAAGGGGCAGGTGAACGAGAAGCTTATAGCGGGCATCTCCGGTGAGACCGGTCTTACACCCGAAGCTTCTTTGCGTGTCGTAAACAATACTGTTATTTATTCACACGGAATAGCGGCAATGATCGCTACCGGGGTCTTTAAATCAACGCTTAAGGCAGCCATGAATATGATCAAGAGCGCTTCCGAAGCGTTTGTCATGAAAGAGAGGGCATCTGATGGAAAAAACTAATGCTGCATTTCTGCTTCCTTTGAGGTCGAGTTTGTTCTTAATCATTTACATTTGCATAATGTCGATTGCAGGCAGGGAATTAAGTGAGATTACTTCCTGGTGGACGCCAGTGGCGGTGGCAGTAAATCTGTTTACGATAATCCTTCTGTTCTACTATGCGCGTCAGGAAGGAAAGACCTTCAAAGAGAAGATAAACTATGAGAAAGGAAAGACATCTGTAAAGCAGGTCATTCTCATATCGCTTCTGGTCCTGGTTGTCGGTATGGGATGCATGTATCTGACGGCGTTTGTTATCTACGGTACCGTAATGCCTTTGGAGGCGGCGATGCTCGCAGCACCCATAAGCAAGCCTCTCGCGATACTTGTTTTCCTTCTGCTTCCCGTAACGACTGCGCTTGCGGAGGACGGACTCTATCTCGGATTCGGCGTTAATGGCATAACGAACAAGACTGCAGCGATACTTGTGCCTGCATTCTTCTTCGCTCTGCAGCACTGCTTCATTCCGACCATGTTTGATATCAGGTATATGCTCTACAGGTTCTTCTCATTTTTGCCTTTGACTATTATATTGTGTTGGCATTACCATAAGAACCGGAATCCGCTGCCTATCATGATAGGACATGCGCTGATTGACCTTGCCACCGTGATAATGGTGCTTAGTACTTCCATGGTGCCGGGGCTTTATGAATCTATGCTGGAGCAGTTGTAATGATCAGATTTATTGAAGATAAGGAAACTAAGAGCAGTATCGCACGGCAGATACTTGAATCTTTAACCGATTGGTTTGAGGTCGAGGAGAGCCGTGAAGGGTACATAAAGGATTCTAAGGACTGCCATTTCTTCGCTTACTATGACGGTGAGAAGCCTGCGGGTTTTCTTTGTCTTAAGAAGACCGGCGATGCCACGATGGAGCTTGCAGTCATGGGCGTGCTTAAGGAGTATCACCGTAAGGGTGTTGGGCGCAGGCTTTTCGCTGCGGCAAAGGACTACGCAAGTGCGCATGGCTTCTCTTACATTCAGGTGAAGACGGTAAGAAGCGGCTTGTACCCCGACTACGATATTACCAATGCTTTCTACAAGAGCCTCGGCTTCAGGGAACTTGAGGTATTCGAGACCTATTGGGACGAGGCGAACCCGTGCCAGATTTATATTATGAGCCTTAAGTCTGCTGCACAGACCATCGCAACGCGCCACAGCTACCGCGGTAAGTTTCTAGCTGAGAAGGTGCCAAGGGAAGATCTGATGGCAATAGCTTCCTGCGGCATCGACGCTCCTTCCGGGTGCAATAAGCAGACGACAGATCTTATAGTTGTCGATGACAGTGCGGTGCTTGACCGTATCAAGGCGGTTATCGATCCGCCGGTGGCGCAGACAGCCCCTGCCATGATCATCGTACTCTCGCGTAAGATAAACGCTTACCGTGACCGTTGCTTCGCGATACAGGACTATTCTGCAGCGATAGAGAATATGCTGCTTGCTATAGTTGAACTCGGTTATCAGAGCTGCTGGTATGAAGGCCATATCACAGATGAGGATAGAATCTGCGATAAGATCGCGCAGATCCTTAATGTGCCCGAAGGATATGACGTAGTGTGCATCCTTCCTGTAGGTAAAGCCGCGGATGATTTCCATGCTCCGAGCAAGAAGCCTTTCGCTGAGCGCGTGAATTTCAATTCCTGGGGATAAGTAGATTTGAAGAAGAAGGTTAAAGTAGCAGGAGCGATATGTCTTGCCGTTTTGGCGGCAGGTGCCGGTGCATGGCATCACATGAACTCTGTCAGGGGCTTAAGTGTGCCTGAGACTGGTGTGGAGACGGTGGGTGAGACGGAACAGACCGCGTTGCCCTCCGAAACTGAATGTTCTGAGGAGACTTTGCCGGTGATCGATGACCACCTGGCTCCGCTTATCTACGGCGCGCACGATATCGAGGCTTTCATAGGCGACAGCATAATCTATCTTGACGGAATCACGGTCACGGATGATCACGATCCGGATCCTGTACTGGCGGTGGATAATTCGCAGGTGGACGTTAGCGAAGAAGGTGTTTATCCTGTTACCTACATAGCATCAGATGAGACCGGCAACACGACTTCCGTTACGGTTGAACTTACCATGCGCATTAAGCCTGACAGATACTATGAGCCGGAAGAGCTTTATGAACTTTGCACACAGCTTAATGAGCAGTACGGGATCTATACTCAGGACATGACAGACATCGAAAAGGCATTCCGAATCTTCGCATGGAGCAGCGAGCATGTCTATTATGCAGGAACTTCCGACAGGACCGACTGGACGTGCGCGGCTTACGACGGACTCACGACACTTCGCGGGGACTGTTACACATACTACGCGGTTAACCGCGCATTCCTGGACATGGAAGAAATACCGAATCTGCTCGTGGAGCGTTACCCCGTAACGTGGTCACCACACTACTGGAATCTCGTATATCTTGACGGCGCGTGGTATCACTGTGATTCGCTCGCGTTCTCATCGCCTCACGGCTACTACTTCATGTGCGCTGTTCAGGATCTGAATCCTTACGACCATCTTTATAATGAGTCTTTGTATGGCCCGGAGATCAACATTGCCCAGGAACCCGTGGCATCTTACGTGCATTACGATACCCTCGAGGTGGACGAATTCTGATATAATTAAGAAAAGTCTGAAAGTGAGGGGACGCTTATGTCAGACTCAGGTTCCGAGCGTAAGATGACCGAGCAGGAACTGGTTTCCTTCTTCTTTGATGCCGTTAACTACGGTCATATCTACAATGTGTATCAGCCTAAGATGAATCACTCTACCGGAAGGATGATCGGCGCGGAGGCGCTGATGCGTATGAAGCATCCTCTTTACGGTGTTCAGATGCCGTCTGATTTTATTCCTATATTTGAGAAGAATGATATGGTGTTCAGTGCGGACCTCGTTGTCTGCGAGAACGTCTGCAAATTCTTAAGGAAGTGCCTTGATGAGGGTATTCCCGTCGTTCCGATCTCAGTCAATATGTCGCGGTATGATGTGTATAACCATGATTATGTGGAGCAGGTCGAGTGCATACGTAAAGAGTACGATATTCCCGTAGAATATATTCATATCGAGATCACTGAGACATCTGCTATTGGCGGAATGGAACTCATGACAGATGTTATCGATAAGTTTCACGAGCTCGGATATAAAGTTGAGATGGATGATTTCGGAAGCGGTTATTCATCCCTTAATATTCTTAAGGATCTTGATGTTGATGTCATCAAGCTTGATATGAACTTCCTTTCCGGTGACATCGGAGGAAGAGGAGGGGCGATCATAAGCTCGGTTATCCAGATGACCAAGTGGCTTGATACTCCGGTCGTTGCCGAGGGCGTAGAGACTAATGAGCAGGCTGATTACATGAAGAGTATCGGCTGCAACTATATTCAGGGTTACCTGTATTCGATGCCTATCGGCGAGGATGAGTTTAAGGAGAAGTTGAAGAAGCTTGATCATGAGCCGATCGTAGCTACCAATGAACTGATGCATTCTATCAAGTCCGGAAGATTCTGGGATCCGCAGTCAATCGAGACTTTGCTGTTTAATCATATGGCAGGGCCCGCCTCGATCTTCACATTTAAGGATAAGAAGATCGAATTCGTCCGAGTTAACGAGAAGTATATCAGGGAGATCGGCATGAACCTGACGGCTAAGGAGATGCTCAGGTTCGATCTACTGGGTTCCATGGATGAGTTCAACAGAAAGAAGTTCATTGACGCTCTTAACGATGCCATCATAACTGAGAAAGAAGTTACCTGTGAGGTTTG
>CAMNNN010000149.1 GCA_946545505.1 uncultured Clostridia bacterium | reverse complement strand
TCGGCATGGAGAAGTACCCAAGAGGCCGAAGGGGAGGCTTTGCTAAAGCTTTAGGCTGCGCAAGTGGCGCGAGGGTTCGAATCCCTCCTTCTCCGCCACAAAAGCATCACATAAGTGATGCTTTTTGTTTTTATACAGCGGTTTGCTTTATAGAATCAGACAAAGGAGTAATTGTTATGCATTTGGGATTCTCGTATATAGGGTTGATATGGCTTTTAATGCTTCTTATCCCCAATTTCATATGGACCAAGAACAAGCCGGAGGGATATGAGAAGTACGCTCAAAACGAGAACAAGGTATTATTAATGTTCGAGCGTGTGGGACAGTTTATCGTAACACCTGTGGCGCTTCTGTTTTCCGACTTTAATGTTAAGGGCCTGAATTTCTGGCTGATCGTGCTCGGGCTCTCTTTGCTTTGCATGGTGCTCTACGACATCGCATGGATCCGCTACTTTCGCTCTTCAAAAGGGATGAAGGACTTCTACCGCGGCTTCTGCGGCATGCCTTTGGCGCTCGCGACCTATCCCGTGGTCGCTTTCTTCCTTCTCGGAGTCTACGGCGGGAATATTCTGATGTTAGCAGGCTCTTTGATCCTCGGTATAGGTCACATCGGTATTCATTCTCAGCATGCACGTGAGGTCTATGGCAAGAAGCCTGTGAAGAAACTTGCGGTGCGTATTACTCTTGGCGTTTTGAAGGGCATCGGCATCGTAATCCTTGTCGCGGTGGCAGGATTCTTCGTTTTTGCTGTCGGAGGCCGTAATGCCAAGCAGATAAGGCGCGCTTACGATTACCGCAACGGCGTGAATGAGCAGATATATGTCCGGCTTGACGGCAGTGAAGGGTATATTAATGTCTTTGGCGCGTCTGAAGATAATCCGGTCATAATATCGCTTCACGGAGGACCGGGCTCGCCGACGGCTTTTGTTGATTATTGTTGGCAGGACTGCCTTGCTGACGATTACACGATCGTAGCATGGGATGAGACGGGCTGCGGACGCTCCTATTACCGCAATGAGGAGACGGATCCCGATAATGCTTCGCTTTCATATGAGCAGCAGCTTAATGACCTTGACGCACTTGTGGATTATTGCCGTGACAGATTCGGTCAGGATAAAGTGATAATCCTCGGGCATTCATACGGGTCTATGCTCGGCTCCTCGTATGTAATGGCTCATCCGGAGAAGGTATCTTATTACATCGGTGTCGGCCAATGTATAAATGAGGCCGATTACTACGGAGAGATCTATTCGTATGAGGATGCGCTCCGTATCGCGAAGGAGAAGGGCGATGATACATCTGAAATGGAAGCGGCTTACGAAGCGTTTATGTCAGATATGTCAATAGAGCACCTGTTGACCTTAAGAGAATATACTTCTGTTTATCACCCGCAGACTGACATGACGGATGTTTCCACTATGGCGGTCATTACGTCGCCGTTGTTGGGTGTCGCTGACGCCGAATGGTATTTTTTGGAGATGGATGCAATGGCGGGCGGTACTCGTTTCAGTGAGCTTCAGGCCCCTCTTGAAGAGCAGATGAAGGATTTCAATTTGTATGAGATAGGCGAATACAGCGTCCCTGTCCTGTTTATATCAGGTTCATGCGATTGGAACTGTCCGGCTGAATTGGTCGAAGAATATGCAGATGAGTACGGTCTTACATATGTTGCAATGGAAGGCTGCGGTCACTCTCCTCAGGGACAGCATCCTGACGTGTTTGCAGGCATAATAAGAGACTTCCTGTCAGAATGATCGTATGAGTATTAAGAACAGATTAGGAACAAAAAACTTCTATAAGATGGTGCTCGCCATCACTATTCCGATGATCGTTCAGAACGGTCTTACCAACTTCGTAAGCCTTCTTGATAACCTGATGATCGGACGCGTCGGAACGAATGCCATATCGGGTGTAGCCATAGCGAATCAGCTTATGTTCGTTTTCTGGCTTCTGATGTTCGGCGCCACTGCAGGCGTCGGTATCTTTACCGCGCAGTATTACGGCAAGGGTGATGTCAAAGGAGTCCGCGACACATTCAGGTTTAAGCTGATCGCCAATGTCGCACTCGCCGTCGTAAGCGGCGTTGTCTACTATCTTATGGCACCGACTCTTGTGTCGCTTTTTCTTGAGGGCGACGGCACACCCGAGGATGCCGCCCAAACTCTTGAGATCGGCGTATCCTACATCAATATCATCATCGTGAGCCTTGTCCCGATCGCATTGAGCTATGCATATGCAGGAACGTTGAAGGACACCGGTAATACCAAAGTCCCTATGATCGCCACTATGGCCGCGATCCTCGTTAATCTTGTAGGAAATGCAATACTTATTTACGGTCTTTGCGGACTGCCCGCTATGGGTGCGGACGGTGCCGCCATCGCGACTGTCGTATCAAGATATGTCGAACTTCTTGTGCTCATGATCTACACGGGAACGCACTCGGAGAAGAATCCGTTTATTGTCGGGGCTTTTCGAAGTTTCCGCATGCCGCTCTCGCTTGTATCACAGTTTGTGTTAAAGTCGCTGCCCTTGATGGCTAACGAGTCTTTATGGGCTCTTGGCATGACGATGTTGAACCAATGCTACTCTTATAGGAGTCTCGATGCTGTCGCGGCAGTAAATATAGAGACGACACTTTGGAATCTTCTTACGGTCGCATTTATAGCGACGGGAGAGGCCGTGGGTATAGTTGTAGGGCAAAAGCTCGGCTCCGGCGACATAGACACGGCCAAAGACTATGCCGTTAAGATGCGCGATCTTACCGTGTTCTTCGGCGTTGTCTGCGGCATTATCATGATGTTCCTCTCGCCTCTATTTCCAAAACTATATAATATTACGGACGAGGTCAGCGCTTTATCAACGACACTTATATTCATCTCCGGTATAGTTATGCCTTTGATGGCCTTTACGCATGCTTCATATTTCATAATCCGCTCCGGCGGCAATACTTTTATTACTCTGGTTTTTGACTGCGGCTATACCTGGCTCATAGTAGTGCCTCTTGCATATTGCTTAAGCCGTTATACCGGTGTAAGCGTACCGATCATGATGTTCTCAGTCCAATTAGCTGAAATCATTAAATGTATAATCGGTGAGGTTATGGTCAGAAGCGGCATTTGGGCAAAGAATATAGTTAAATAACGGCAATTATGTCCGAATTGTAAAATCGGTTCTTTCAAATACGATTTATATTGACGCCCGCCCCCGGGGTGGTAATATCTTAATAATGTTTCTCGCGGGAACATTGGGATAGGAAACATTTGGAATAAGGAATAGGAGAAAGACTATGAAGTTTATGGTCGGTGCGGTTGTGCCTGCCGCTATTCAAGGTACATTTATCATCTCGGCAATCTTTATCGCTTTGACAGTTCTGCTTTTGGTAATAATTATTGCGACAAGCTATGTTAAGGCTCCGCCGAACAAGGCTTATATCATCACAGGCCTTAAGAGGAAGCCGAAGATCTTAATCGGTAAAGCGGGGCTGAAGCTCCCGTTCCTTGAGAGGAAGGATGAGCTTTTGATCGAGCAGATATCTATCGACATCAAGACGGGTGACTTCGTTCCTACAGCAGACTTCATCGGTGTTAACATCGACGCTGTCGCGAAGGTTCAGATCAGGACGGATGAAGAGGGTATAAAACTCGCGATGAAGAATTTCCTCAATATGAAATCCGAGCAGATCAATGCACAGCTTGTCGACTCTTTGCAGGGTAATATGCGTGAGATAATCGGTACCATTACTTTGAAGGAGCTTTGCAATGACAGAAAGTCTTTCGGTGATCAGGTCCAGGAGAAGGCGCAGGTCGATATGAATAATCTGGGTATCCAGATCATATCCTGCAATATCCAGCATGTAGAGGATAAGAATGACCTCATTACTGCCTTAGGTCAGGACAACATGGCAACCATACAGAAGACTGCTTCCATTGCCAAGGCTAATGCCGAGAGGGATGTTGCTATCGCTCAGGCAGAGGCAGCGAAGGAAGCCAATGACGCGAAGGTTTCTTCCGAGACAGAGATCGCGATCAAGCAGAACGAACTGTCTATTAAGAGATCCGAGCTTCAGGTCATACAGGACACGAAGCAGGCTGAGGCGGACGCAGCGTACAAAATTCAGGAGCAGGCCCAAAGGAAGTCCATTGAGGTTGCGAACTCCGAGGCTGATATTGCCAAGCAGGAAAAAGAGATCGAGCTTAAGATGAAGGAGGCGAAGGTCAGAGAGCAGGCTCTCGATGCGGAGATCAAGAAGGCTGCGGATGCCGAGCGTTACCGTCAGCAGCAGATGGCTGAAGTCGAACTCTATAAGAGGCAGAAGGAAGCTGAAGCCCGTA
>CAMNNN010000148.1 GCA_946545505.1 uncultured Clostridia bacterium | reverse complement strand
ATCAGAGACGAATTCTTCGAGCAGTACAAGGAGTTTTACAAGGGCGGCCCGATTCCGCAGCACTCGTCATCGGATTTTGCCTACTTTCTCGAGTGCCACCGCAACAGGCTTGAACAGAAGGGCATCCAGGCTGTAAAGAAGATCGACCGGATCGAGGACGACATCGACAAAGCCGTCCATTATGACAAGCAGCCCTACACACTCGACATGACATTCAAAGAGTGCAATTACGAGACCGAGTACTACAAGGACGGCACCTTCCTTGCGCGTTCCGACAAGGACACCGAGACTCTCTACTGCAACGTCCTTTATAAGCAGGGATATCAGGAAGAGACCATCAGCTGCCCTAACTGCGGACACGCGGCAGGCGCCAAGACTTTCGTCAACGGCTGTCCCATGTGCGGCACCAGGTTCAAGACCTTTAAGTTCTTCCCCTGCGTCACGAGCTTCTACACGTTGCCGAAGTTCATCGAAAGAAAAAAGACCGAGCGAAATATGAAGAAAGTCGTTGGGGCCGGTGTTATTCTTGCGATATTAGTCGCCATTGGCGTATTTATCTATAACTGGAAGACATCAGGATCTCTGGGCGCCGGGTTATTCTTCGGAGTCATAGCAGGACTCATCACCGGCTGGCTCGGAACGATATTCCTCTACTTGGGATTCTCCTTCATACTTGCCGTGACTTCATTCTCCAAAATGTTCGCGCAGGCCGCTGACACTTCAGACATCCAGGCAGCGCGCTTTACCAAGAAGAAAATGGAAAACGAGATCCGCTCGTACATACCCGATTTTTCTTATGAGTATTTCGAAGGAAAGATCCAGGATCTTCTGAGAGCCATCATCTTCTCCGAGGACAGAAACAACCTGTCAATCTACAAGGGCCGTGATAATCTCGGTTACCTGAACGATGTCATCGACGTTGATTACAGAGGCGGATTCAAGTACGAGGGCTGCACCGTGGTCGGTGATGTCCTCCATGTAAGGCTGATCAATTACGTTGTCTGTGAGGTTTACTGTGACGGCAAGATCGGCAGACATCAGCGCAACTTCAAGATGGAGATGATAAAGCGTCTGAATCACTCCAATGATCTGGGCTTCTCCATCCACGCAGTTAACTGCAAGACCTGCGGCGCGACCTTCGATGCCATGCACGTAGAGAAGTGTCCTCACTGCGGACACCCTTATGAGCTCATCGACGACGACTGGGTAGTAATCTACGTAGGATCTTAAATCTCCATAAGAACGGCTCTGCAGGGTGCGCCGTCAGCGCCTCCGAGATTAAGCGGCGCGGCGTCGAGTATATAGACACCGTCAGGTACAGCTGCGAGTCTGATTCCTTCGAGAAGAACCACTTGAGCTCCGAGCATGATCAGGTGTACTTCCTTAGGTGCATCCTCGGGACCTACGGTCTGGGATTCATTGCCGTACAGCTTGATGCCTGCCTCTGCGAAAACACGCGCACCCTCTGCACTTAAAGTGGAATTGCCTTTTATAAGGATCCTGTCTGCACTGCGGACATCAGCTCTTCTTGCTTCCTTAAGGATAGCCGATGCATCTTCGGCGGTGATGATGCCCTCACGTCCTGTTACGTATGCATAACCTATGAAGCGGTCGAGGTCGACCTGATCTATAGTCTTGCCGTCTTCTATGAAGTGAAAAGGCGCGTCCACATGGGTACCATTATGCGCACACATATGGAAAGAACTCAGATTACAGATGTCACCGTCGGAGGTCCTCATCATAACTTCCTTCTCGGGACTCGGATCCCCGGGGAAAACAACACATCCGAACACTTCCTGTGAGATATCGTAAAGCTTCATACCGGCCCTCCTTCACTCCTGCCAAATTGTTCTTATTAGATGATATACTAAACAAAGTATGAAAGTAACTGAAAATACCGCAGGACTAAGACAAAGAGATACTCACCTCGATCTTATAAGAGTAATTGCAATGCTCTTTGTCATTGCCATACACACCGAGATGGAGTTCAGCGTCCCTTCATGGGGGTCCTCACTGATCAGCACTATCCTGTTTACGGCGAACGGTCTTTTCTTCCTGATAAGCGGACACTTCGCCTTTAAGTTCGAAGAGGATCCCGTGAATCCTGCAGCGTCATACAGAAGCTTCTACTGGAAGAAGTTCTGTACGCTGGTCATTCCGCTGGTGTTCTATTCGACACTTATCATGATGAATTACTACTATTGGGATCCTCTGAAGAACTTCCTCGACTATCCCGATGAATACTTTATGGATACTTTCTGGGTATTATTCCCCTCCGAGTCCATTGGCTATAAGTGGTTTATCTACTGCCTTATAGGATTCATGCTTACGGTCCCGTTTCTTAAGATCATGATGAAGTCATTGTCCGATGAAGGGCTTAAATCCTTCTTCATCGTCTCCGTCGGATTCGAAGCCGTCGCAGTAATCCTGTTCCTTCAGATCATACACGCCCCCTTAAGCGTTTACGGATGGCCGTTCCTGGGATGGTACTTCTATTTCCTGTGCGGCTACATCATCTACCGTCTCGGGTTTTTCCATAAGAAGAAATGGATCTTCATCGCCGCAGGATTGATCTGTCTTATTGCCACTGCTGTACTTCTTAATCTTAACCCGTCAGGTCTCGATGGGGCTCTGGATGATTCGCCCGTATATCTGTTCGGTTGTATAGGTCTGTATCTTCTTCTCGAGTCTGTTCCCGTTAACAGGTACATCGGCCGTGTACTCTCATTCATTGCCGATAACTCCTACGGGGTATATCTGCTGCACTACGAGATGATGATACTGGCAAGGTCGAGATTATCCGTAAGCAGTCCTCTCGCCTGGATCGGCTGCATATTACTCATCGCAGTTATGTCACTTGCCGTCACGATTCCCTGCAATATGCTGATCCTTAAGCCGCTTACGAAGTATCTGACTAAGAAGGCTTCTTTCAGAACCAAAGCGGCCGTTACTGCCGTCATACTGATCTACATCATAGGAATACCGTTATTCCTCATGCTCAAGTCCAGAGTCAGCTGATCACATTGGCCGTCAAAGCAATGATCGGGTATATATAAGGGCGCTGTCCGCTCTTACATTGCCTATCACAGTCAGCCCGTAGGACTTCGCGAATTCAACACTCTCGGTCGAAGGCTGCTGCCTCGAGATAAGAACCGGCACCGATGCTCTTATGACTTTTCTTACCATATCGACCGGCATGCGCCCCGTCGTAAAAAGCGCGGTGGTCATAGGATCTATACCGTTCATAAAGATATATCCCACAGCCTTATCAACAGCATTATGACGACCGATGTCTTCAGCTTCGAATACTATCCTGCCGTCCTTAAGAACGAAACATGAATGCGAAGAGCGCGTTGCTTTATGTATCGGTGTATCCTCTGAAAGTCTCCCGTTAACGGCCAGAACGAGTTCTTTGACCGACTCAGGGCAGATATCGTGCTCGGGAATGCATTCAAGTTCTGCTCCGCCTTTGTTTGCCCTTATCAGCGTGGCGTTATCCGTACAGCATGTGGGAACTATACCGTCATCCCCGGAAAGTTTCTCCAAGGCTTCAAGATCAACAAGAACTTTCGCTTTGTTTTGCTGCTCCAGCAGGTGAATGGATCTGATGCTGTCCGGCCTGATCCCCGTCTCCGTCAGAAGCCTTCCCGTGATAAGTTCGGGAAGATCCGAAGGAGTGCATACCACCTTGCTTCCGAGCCGGTCGTTTATGTAAATGTAAAGAAGATATTCGCCTATAAGCTCCGTGTCTTCGGAAGACACATTGAGATTATCGAGCCTTAACCTTTCAGTCTTTACCTTGCCGGTCGTAACCGGGTTTCCTTTATGCACTATGACTTCCATGCCTTAAGTATATCATTCGCAGTTCTTCTTACCGTACCGGACGCTTCGCTGCGATTCCGTAGTAATTTCGCAGGAGCCTTATCTGCCCGTCAAATGTGTTGGCTTCTATGTACTCCCGAAGCTTGTCGTCCTCCAGCGAGCGGTCTTCATCACAAACGTTTATTACCGGTACTTTCCCGAGGAACTTCCTGAAGGAACCGGGGTCGCGAAAGAACTCCCTCTCGTGTATCGGCACCAACTCCACCTCTGAGAACCCCGCGCCTAATACGGCTTCATAATCCCTGATGCTTACTGGCACCTCATCATGATAAGCCTGCCCCCTTCCGTAAATCAGCTTGAGACTCCAGCAGTCGTACTTGTCGACCCCGCGTATCAGCAAGTGCCCGCCGGGCTTCAGGCAACGTATTATCTGCTTCGGGTCCGTTATGGTGTGACGTGCGACTACGATGTCGAAGTAATCATCCGGAACCTCCATGTGAAGATTGTCCATCA
>CAMNNN010000147.1 GCA_946545505.1 uncultured Clostridia bacterium | reverse complement strand
GAAGAAAAACAAGGAGGATTATTTTTATGCCAGTTATTTTAATGAAGCAGCTGCTTGAAGCAGGCGTACACTTCGGCCACCAGACAAGAAGATGGAACCCTAAGATGAAGGAGTACATCTTCACAGAGCGTAACACAATCCACATCATCGACCTTCAGAAGACAGTCAAGAAGATTGACGAGGCTTATGACGCTATGAAGGAACTCGCTTCCAAGGGCGACATCCTATTCGTAGGTACAAAGAAGCAGGCTCAGGATTCTATCAAGGAAGAGGCTGTAAGATGCGGTCAGTTCTACGTTAACAACAGATGGCTCGGTGGTACTCTTACTAACTTCAAGACAATCAAGACAAGAGTTGCAAGACTTCTTGAGCTCCGTGAGATGGAGCAGAATGGTCACTTTGATCTTCTCCCCAAGAAGGAAGTTGCTAAGCTTAAGCTCGAGATGGCTAAGCTTGATCTTAACCTTGGCGGTATCGTAGGTATGGATCGTCTTCCTGCTGCTCTGTTCATCGTTGATACAAAGAAGGAGCACCTTGCTGTATCCGAAGCTAAGAGACTCGGTATTCCGATCGTTGCTATCGTTGATACAAACTGTGATCCTGATGAGATCGATTATGTTATCCCGGGTAACGATGATGCTATCCGTGCAGTAAAGCTTATCGCTGCTAAGATGGCTGATGCAGTTATCGAGGCTCACCAGGGTGAGGACTTCGTAGCTCCCGAGCAGGCTGAAGACCTTGAGGAGCCCGCTGAGGCAGAGTCTATCGAAGAGATCGCAGCTTCTGAGGAAGCTTAATCCCGCTAATTAAACAGGAGGAACTAACATGGAAATATCAGCAAAACAGGTAAAGGAACTGCGTGACCTCACAGGTTGCGGAATCATGGACTGCAAGAAGGCTCTCATCGAGGCTGAAGGCGACGTTGAGAAGGCTAAGGACTGGCTCCGTGAGAAGGGCATGGCTAAGGCTGAGAAGAAGGCAAGCCGTGTTGCTGCAGAGGGTGTAGTTGCTTCCGTTATCTCTGATGACATGAAGACAGGTGCTATCGTTGAGGTTAACATCGAGACAGACTTCGCAGCTGCTACAGACAAGTTCAAGGCTTTCGTTGAGGACGTTAAGACACAGATCATGACAGTTAAGCCTGCTGATATCGATGCTCTTAAGGCTTCCGCTATGTACAACGATTCTTCCAAGACTGTTGAGCTCGCTACTAAGGAAGCTATCGCTGATATCGGAGAGAACACTTCCGTAAGAAGATTCGCTCTTTATGAGGTTAACGGCAACGGTGCAGTTACATCTTACATCCACATGGGAGGTAAGGTCGGCGTTCTCGTTGAGTTCTCCGTAAGTGATGATTCTGTTATCAAGACAGATGCGTTCCAGACAATGGCTAAGAACATCGGAATGCAGATTGCAGCTTCCAACCCTTCATGGGTAGCTGAGTCCGAGGTGCCTCAGGCAGCTCTCGACAGAGAGACTGAGATCATCAAGAACAAGGCTCTCGAAGAGGGTAAGCCTGCTCAGATCATCGAGACAAGAATCGTTCCCGGTC
Organism: uncultured Clostridia bacterium; assembly: GCA_946545505.1. Lineage (GTDB taxonomy): Bacteria > Bacillota > Clostridia > Saccharofermentanales > Saccharofermentanaceae > Saccharofermentans. The sequence continues at coordinate 2,806 of CAMNNN010000147.1, read as the reverse complement.
AGATCAAGAACTTCTACAAGTTGAATGTTCTCCTTGATCAGGAGTATGTAAAGGACGAGGATAAGACTATCGCTCAGTACATCGAGGCTGAGGCCAAGGCTATGGGCGTTGAGATCTCCGTTGCAAGATTCACACGTTACGGTCTGGGTGACGGTATCGAGAAGAAGGAAGAGGACTTCGCTGAGGAAGTAAGAAAGCAGGCAGGTCTCTGATAAGAGTCTGACCTCTAACACTTTAAGTAAATATCTGCCGGTCGGAGTTATTCCGGTCGGCAGTTTTTCTAAGAAGGATTTATGATCTATTTTGACAACAGCGCTACTACAAGACCGTGTGAAGAAGTTATTCGCGTGATCAATGATGATCTAACAGGTGATATGTGGGGAAATCCGGGTTCTTTACATAAGCTCGGAATGAATTCCGCTAAGGCATATGAACAGGCTTTAGCTGATATAGCATCCTGCCTTAAGTGCTCTGCTTCCGAGCTTATATTCACTTCATGCGGAACCGAAAGCGCGAATACGGCCATAGAGGGTTTCCTTAAGGCTAACCCGCGTGCAGGGAATACAGTAATCTCAACGAGGACTGAGCATAAGTGCACTCTTGAGACACTGAATCTACTCGAGAAGGAAGGTTACACCGTTAAGTATGTTAAGGTCGGCCGCGACGGCAAGCCTGATCTTGACGAATTGAGATCACTGATCGATGAAGATACGGCGCTTCTGTGCTTCACTCATGTCAATAACGAGACCGGTTCCATCCTGCCTTTGGAACAGATCATAAATATTAGAAAAGAACTTTGTCCTAAGGCTGTAATCTATCTTGACTGTGTACAGTCGTTAGGGAAACTTCCCATTAACCTTAAGTCGATGGGAATAGATATGGCATCCTTCTCCGGACATAAGGTTCATGGAATCAAGGGAGTGGGGCTTCTTTATATAAGAAATGGTATAAAAGTAAACCCTCTTATTATCGGCGGCGGTCAGCAGAACGGTATGAGGTCCGGAACGCAGAGCCTGCCTTTGGCAGCGTCTATGGCAGTTGCCGTTAAAGAAGCCGAGAAAGCCCGCGGACAGGCATATGAAGAAGTATCCAAGATTAATTCTTATCTCAGAACCGAATTGGCTTCAAGAGGCGCGACGGTTAATTCTCCCGATGACGCGCTGCCTTTTGTTCTTAATGTGGCATTCCGTAATTTCCAGTCCGAGACTATGCTTCACTGTCTCGAGATGTACGACATATTTATATCCACGGTGTCCGCATGTTCGTCCAAATCCAAGAAGACATCTTATGTTCTCGAGAATATGGGGATAGAAAGAAGCATTTCCGCTAACAGTGTAAGGCTTTCCTTTTCGCGATATAATACCATGGAAGAGGCGGAAGCCTTTGTTAAGGCGATAGATGAGATATATAACTTGTATGAGGTAAAGGTAAGATAATGGCAACTAACGTAATACTTGCAAGAATGGGCGAAGTAACCCTTAAGGGCCTTAACAGAGGCCGTTTTGAAGCTCAGCTGATGAACAACTTAAGATACAGGCTGAGAAACTACGGTAAGATGTCTATCTTCCAAAGCCAGAGCAGGATCTGGATTGAAGCGAAGGAGGAAGGAAATCCTTACTTCGAGACCGAAGAGTCCGCCAGGGAACTCATGACTGCGGTTACTCAGGTGTTCGGTATCGTTTCAGTCAGCCTTGCATGTAAGTTTAACGGTGATATCAATGATATCGACAGAACTGCAGCCGATTATGTTAAGAATCTTCTTAACGGCAATCCCGATTATAAGACTTTCAAGGTCGAGTGTAAAAGAGGTAATAAGAAGTTCCCGATGAATTCCCCCATGATCTGTGAGGAAGTCGGAGCTTATATTCTCGAGCATTTCGAGGGGTTAAGTGTAGATGTTCATAATCCGGACTTCGTTCTCATGGTTGAAGTCCGTGATGACAACTATGTCTATGCAGGCAAGATGATGGGCCACAGAGGTCTTCCCGTAGGCACAGCAGGCAAGGGCATGCTCCTTCTGTCGGGAGGTATAGATTCACCTGTAGCAGGCTACATGATGGCGAGCCGAGGTATGCCGATCGATGCAGTTTATTTCCACTCATATCCTTATACATCAGAGCAGGCTAAGCAGAAGGTCGTAGATCTCGCGAAGATCGTATCAAGATTCTCAGGAAGAATGAATCTGTACATCGTTGATTTTACGAAGATTCAGCTTGATATGGTTAAGAATTCTCCTCACGATATGCTTACTATCGTTATGCGCCGCGTGATGCTTCAGATCGCCGAGCAGATAGCGAAGAAGAATGACTGCAAGTGCCTCATAACCGGCGAGAGCCTTGGACAGGTGGCAAGTCAGACACTCGAAGCTATTGCTATAACCAATGAGGTCGTCGATATGCCGATCCTCCGTCCTCTTATCGGTATGGATAAAGAGGCCACAGTAAGGATATCAAGAGACATCGGAGCATTCGAGACATCGATTCTTCCTTACGAGGACTGTTGCACGATCTTCGTTGCCAAGCATCCTAAGACACATCCGAAGCATGTCGATATAGAAGAGGCTGAGAAAAATCTCGATATCGAAGCTATGGTTAAGCAGGGCGTAGAGGAGAACCTCGAGGTCATCAAGATATGAATATAGGCAAACTAACAAACGAGCAACTGTCTGCACTTGTATTAAGCAGGCTTCCCAAGTTGTCTTCATCGACTGTTGTAGGTTCCGATATCGGAGCTGACTGTGCGTGGATCGATCTGGGAGACCAGATGATGGTAATCTCTTCAGATCCGGTCACTGCAGGAGGTATGG
>CAMNNN010000146.1 GCA_946545505.1 uncultured Clostridia bacterium | reverse complement strand
GCGTAGAAGATATCGTCTGAAATAAACATATTGATTACCTGCCCTGAATAGAATTCTTGAATGTAAATTTCCTTAAAGAATTAATGTATTTCTCGTATCTTTGATTATGGGACTTCATAGCGCCGTCGGAATCCACATATGCCAGGAGCCCCTCACGGTCAACCCACTTATAGTCAGTAGTTTCCCCTTCCTGCAGGACTATGCTGTCCTTATCACAGTTTACCCGCGCAAGGTAGGAATAATACATGCCGTGGCTGCTGTCCTTAAAGCTCACGCCCAGAAGTTCCAGGGAATCCGCTGCAATGCCCGTCTCCTCAAACAACTCCCTCTTGGCAGCTTCCAGAGGTTCCTCACCGCTCAATGCGGAGCCTCCGGCACTCGCCTCCCAGAAACCGGGATTAACATCCTTCTCGTCACTTCTCTTAGTAAGTAGATATGTGCCGTCGTTATGTATTACCAGAAGATCCACCACGAGGTGGTAACGTCCTTCCGGGATATCTTTATAGCTCCCGAAATACCGCTCACTCGTCTCGCCGGTCCTCTTCCCGTCACGGTCATACAGATCCCATATTTCTTTAATCATGATCAATGCTTCCTCTTATACCCGCAGTCGCAGTACGGACCTCCGGAAGCCAGAGTATATTCCCTGACAAAGACCGAAGCTCCGCCAAACTCGCTCATAGTATAATCCAGATGACACATCGCGGGAACAAGATCATAGCGCAGCGGTCTTCTTCTGCCCTTCAATATCGGCTTCGGTAAACTTCCAATTGCTTTCCCGTATATATGTTTAACATATAAAAACACCGCCGCGAGGGCGGTGTTCGAATCCCTCTATAGAGGATCAGTAATCTTACTGAAGATGAATGGGGGGATTAGAACGGCTGGCCGAGACTGCCAGGCGACGTCTGCCGGAAGTAATACGTCTTCTTGCAGGAAGGCGGCGGTTAATTGTAATTCTCTCCGGTAATCTTACTGCTCCTTCCTCGTCGATGATCAATTCGGGATATAAAGCGACATCATCAGTAATGAGCTCAATCTCCTCACCACCATTAACGTTCTCAAGCATATCCTTGCTAATCTCTTTCATGTTGTCCTTTTTCATTGTTCTGCCTCCTTTGTGAGTAAGTGTGTTTGTTTGATGATTTGATTTAATCATCTATACGGAAGCAAACCAATCATTAAAAATACCCTCTTCTGTCGGTTAAGCAACAGAAGAGGGCAAAGTGTCGTTTTTACCGGAAGCTTTCGCGGCTTTATTCCATGTGCCAGAGACTACCGGCGTCGTAGCTGCCGGGAAGCACTTCCCAGTTTCCCTCACTCGTCTCTATATACCAGCATTCTTCGTCAGTATCGTATTCCATGTTGCCGTAACCGGGATAATCCGAAGAGATGCCGACATACCAGTACTGCCAGACATGCGGCTCCACATAATCGTTATAGAAGAAGTAGCAGTCCGTGTCGGGATCATAATATGCATAATCTTCCGGCATCCATTCACATGTCCTGCCTATCGCTTCGACATAGATCGAATCCTGCTCCATATACTTACCGGTTCCCATCTCGGGTACATGCCAGAGATCCGATGTGTCGTACCTGTCAGGCAGCACTTCCCAGTTGCCGCTGCTTGTCTCTATGTACCAAAGCCCCTCGTCGTAGTGATAGGACATCCAGCCGTAATCGCCATAGTCCGATGATATGCCCTCATACCAGTACTGCCATTCAGGAGGGTTGACCTCATCGGCGTAGACGAAATAGCAGTCAGTCTCTTCATCGTAGTAGCACTCGTATTCGTCATCCCAGTAACACTCTCTTCCCAGAACGTCGATGTAGATGCTGTCGCCGGAAACCTCTTCCTGCACATATTCAGTTGGGTTTCCGATGTCAACATTCATGATCTTCTGCATACAAGCGTAAAAGATCGTGGGCAGCAGGAAGAAGCATGACAGCGCAATGATAATAGGCTTTACACATCCGCTGCCGGAACTTCTTCTGTAGCCGGAAGATACTATCTGATCCTGAAGCGCGTCTTCGACAACAGCATTGTCGGCAACATTCGTAAGCTGCGCGCCGCAGTTAGGACACGAAGGGATGGCACCCTCCTGCCACTTAAGCTTGATCTGGGTACCGCAGTATTCGCACTCCAGTAAAGTCTCATAGTTATTGCCATTCTTGACGGCTACATTCTTGTAGTACTGTCCGTTCTCGTCGTAGTAACCGGCCTCATACTGCGTGCCTGTGGACTCATCGCGCCATCCCGAAGGATAGTACTGATAATCGTGTCTTGAAGAGCGCAGCAAGGGGGCAGCAATGGACCCCATGTATCCCCGGGGCTGATTGGTGCGCTGCCTGCGGGGCGGGGTTACGGTCCTGGTTTTCCCGTAGTTTCCGAAGGTATGCGACCCGCCGGAATAACTTCTGCTGCTGTGAGAGCTGTGACTGCTTCTGCTCGAGGAGTGACTCCTGTGAGAGCTGTGACTTGAACTTCTGTGTGAACTTGAGCTTCTGTGTGAGCTCGAACTTGAACTTCTTCTTGAAGGCGGCATGATCATTTCCCTCCCCTATTCCATGCTGAATGATATTATAACCGAAAACTGTCCTCTTATCCGTCTGTATGTACCTGTTATTCCGATTTTATTGATAAGATGAATCTTAAGATGATATCAATGCTTCTGAAGGAGGCGGAATGAAGTTATTTCTTAAGCAGTGCCCCGATATCAAGCAGACCGAGGTCGAGATCCGTTATAAGGAAAGAACGGAGGAGATCGATAATCTGGTCCGTGCGATAGATCAGTCCTCAGACACGATCGAGGGATTGAAGGATAACGGTGACAGGGAGTTTATCCGTATCGCCGGCATACTCTATTTCGAGGCGGTGGACAGGGATGTCTTCGCTTATAAGGCAAAAGATGTTTACAGGGTAAGAAGAACTCTTTACGAGCTCGAAGAGGATCTTCGCAGCAGGTTTTTCGTAAGGATCTCGAAGAGCACGATAGTAAACATCAAAGCAATAAGTCTGATATCCCCGGAAGACGCGAGAAGGGTAAAGCTTAAGCTTATCAACGGTGAACATCTCATCGTATCGAGAAGCTATGTAAGTGACTTCAAGAAAGCCATAGGAATGAAGGGAGGCAGATCATAATGAATTCAGTTATAAAAAAGTCTTTGATTAAATCCCTTCTTATATCGGCGGCCTGCTTCATCTTGAGCATTATCATCTATGCGGTCATGTCAATCGTGTTCGGTACGATGATCGATCCCTTGAGCGTACTCATCCTTGTTCTGATGTTCCTGGCCATCGCATGCTTCAACTTCATAAGATCATTTATCGAGAGATCTGAGTGGGGCAAGTCGAAGTCCATGAACCTTAAGAACATAATCTTCGCGCCGGTGTACTTGGGGATTGCGATCGGCGCCGCTGTGCTTATGGGAGTACCGGTCACTCTGCCGTTCCTGCTGCTGCTCGCAGGGGTTTTCTTTGCCGTATTCTTCGCGATGAATGTAATCGTATATCTGGTCGCCAAATCCAAGACCGATGAGATGAACAATGCTCTTAATTCTTTTAAGAAGGAGCATTGGGGTAATGAAGAAGAATGATCTTATTACAGTTCTAAGGGTACTAACAGGTCTTATAGCATGGTTTCTGGTAACCAAACTTCTCGGCGGGTATATTAACAATATTGCAGGCGGAGTATGGGGCAAAGTCCTCTCGGCGATGGTCATTCCGTATACACTCGGAATCGGCGCATTCCTTCTCGTCTGTATAGGAATGCCTGCTGATAAGCTGACCGCCGAACCCGTCATCAGACCTTCCGCAGGGCTCATCGGAAAGGCGTTTATCGTGCAAAGCGGTCTTTCCTTCCCACTGGTATTTGTTATCAACATCATAACGAAGCTGACAGGTCACGAACCGACCGGTATCGGGGCCGGTGAACTGTTCGGGCATCCGTGGTTCTATCTGATTCTTTTATTGGTATTTAATCCCATATTCGAGGAAGTGCTCTTCCGAAGACTCGTATTAGACCGTCTCTCGCCTCTCGGCTTCAAGGGTGCCGTTATAGTCTCCGCGGTGTTATTCGCACTGCCGCACCTGTATTCGCAGGGCATCGCCCAGGTGCCGTACACCTTCGCGATAGGTCTTGTACTCGCGTGGATCACGGTGAAGACGGGGAAGCTTTGGCCCGCAGTCCTGCTGCACAGTCTGTCGAATATCTACGGGGCTTACCTGCCGATGGGGCTTACCCTCATCCATCCCGCGTGCGCGGCGCTTTTCGTGCTGTTTACGTTGGGGGCTATGCTGCCGCTTGCCGTTATAATCCTGACGCACATGCGAAAAGCATAAGAAAAGCCCGGAGATGCGGTTCCG
>CAMNNN010000145.1 GCA_946545505.1 uncultured Clostridia bacterium | reverse complement strand
TCGTAGGTATCGACGCTGAGATTGCTCAGGCAGTAGCTGACAAGCTCGGACTTGAGCTCGAGATCGTTGACGTAGAGTTCGATTCCATCATCGCAGGCGTTCAGTCCGGAATGTATGACATCGGATGTGCAGGCATGACAGTTACAGAAGAGAGAATGCAGTCTGTTAACTTCACTTCCACATACGCTACAGGTATCCAGTCCATCATCGTTACTGAGGGTTCCGATATCACAGATCTCGATTCCCTTATCGAGAGCGGCTGCATGGTAGGCGTTCAGACAGGTACAACAGGTGATATCTATATGTCCGACGAGGTTGGTGAGGACAGAATGGACCGTTACAACAAGGGTAACGATGCAGTTCTCGCACTTCTTAACGGCACAGTAGGTGCAGTTGTTATCGACAACCAGCCTGCTCAGGCTTTCGTAGAGGCTAACGAAGGACTCGTAATCCTTGAGACTCCTTACACAATCGAGGACTATGCTATGTGCGTAAGCAAGGACAACGAGGCTTTGCTCGCAGCTATCAACGAGGCTCTCGCTGAGCTTCAGGCAGACGGAACAATCGATGCTATCATCGAGACATACATTCCTTCTGAACAGGTTTGATCTTAATCAGAACAGCCTTTAAAGCTTAACAATTTACAAAGCGGCGGAAATGACACTTTATTTCCGCCGCTTTCGCATTTAAAATAAAGAAGTTGCTTATTATAAAATTCGGAGTAGTGAAATGTATCTATATCAACTGTCGATCCGGGAGTGGTGGACTGACTTAAAGGACACCTTCATCCTGAATTTCATAGCTGACGACCGCTATATGCTGCTTCTCAAAGGACTCGGGAACACATTCCTCGTCACTTTGGGAGCGACGCTTCTCGGCATCCTTCTGGGTGTTATCGTGGCGCTCGTCCGTTCCACCTACGACAAGACAATAACAGGCATGCATCCGGGTCCCGGCAAGTTCATCCTGTCTTTCTTCAACAAGATCTCGTCTATGTACCTCACGGTAATCCGAGGCACCCCTGTACTCGTACAGCTGATGATAGCCTACTTCGTTATCTTCGCCCCCTGGGCCAAGCATAAGACTCTGATCGCTATCATCGCATTCGGCATCAACTCCGGAGCTTACGTAGCCGAGATCATCCGCTCGGGTATCATGAGCATCGACAACGGACAGTTCGAAGCCGGACGATCACTGGGCTTTAACTACGCACAGACACTTATCTACATAATCATCCCGCAGGCATTTAAGAATGTTCTCCCCGCTTTGGCTAACGAGTTCATCGTATTGATCAAGGAGACATCCGTAAGCTGCTATATCGGACTTCACGATCTTACCAAGGGCGGCGAGATCATCAGATCCAGAACATACACCGCGTTTATGCCGCTTCTGGCAGTCGCGCTGATCTATCTTGTGATAGTAATGTTCTTCTCCCGCCTCGTAACCCTGCTCGAAAGGAGGCTGCGCAACAGTGAACGATGATCATCTGATTTCCGTACAGAAACTGAACAAACACTACAACGGCGGCGCCATCAAGGCTCTGAACGGCGTCAGCCTCGACATCGACAAGGGCGAGGTTGTCGTTATTATCGGCCCCTCGGGTTCCGGTAAGTCAACGCTTCTGCGTTCCCTTAACCTCCTGGAGGTTCCGACGTCGGGCTCCATCTTCTTCGAGGGAAATGACATCACCTCGAAGGGCATCGACATCAACAAGTTCCGTCAGAAGATGGGAATGGTATTCCAGCACTTCAACCTCTTCCCTCATCTGTCCATTATCGACAACATGACGCTCGCTCCCCGTAAGCTCCTCGGCATGTCACGTGAAGACGCAGAGAAAGAAGCTCTCGATCTGCTCGAGAAGGTCGCTCTCAAGGACCGTGCACACGCATACCCGTCACAGCTGTCAGGCGGACAGAAGCAGAGAATCGCGATCGTAAGAGCTCTTGCCATGAAGCCTGATGTACTGCTTTTCGACGAGCCCACATCGGCGCTTGATCCTGAGATGGTAGGCGAAGTACTCGATGTTATGAAGGACCTGGCCAGAGACGGAATGACCATGGCAGTCGTAACGCATGAGATGGGATTCGCCAGAGAAGTCGGCGACCGCATCATATTTATGGACGAAGGAAGAATCATCGTACAGGGTACACCCGACGAGATCTTCAACCACACCGATAACGAGAGACTTAAGACCTTCCTTGCTAAGGTTCTTTAATATGAAAGGAGACAAAAATGTCTGAATCCACCAACAACATGAACAGCGTATCATTTACGGAGTGCCTCAAGGGCTTCGTACTCGGCTTCTACGATCCGATCCTCGGTATCAAGAACCTGAGCCGTAAGATGTCCACATCGGCCGCTTTGATTTTCGCAGGTGCCACTGCTCTCATCCTTTATATTCTTGAAGTAATCACAAGAATCATCAGCTACTCAAGATATGCACGTTTGGACGGCGAGGTCCTCTTAAGATTCGCATGGTCCAGCCTGCTCACATATGCAACACTCACATTCGGTATCGCTGGACTTGCTATGCTCGCAGCTACAATGCAGAATTCCAGAAGAAAGTTCTCTGAAGTTCTCGCTGCTGTTTCCATGGCAGTTATTCCCGGCGCACTCGTAAGAATCCTCTGGGGTTACTACGGCGGTATGCTCATCGGCGAGCTCGGTTCCTTCTTCACAATGATGGGAAGAGCTTACATCGCCATCCTCGTTTGTGAGCATGTTAAGGACGAGAACTTGAGCGGCAGAAAGCAGTTTCTCACAGCCGCTGTTATCACTATCCTCGGAATGGCAATTTCTGCAACTTTCTGATTCTGACTATTAATGTATAACCATCTTGAGCCGACGCTTGTCATAGCGCTGTTGTATCTGGAGATCAATATAGTCTCCATCATTTTGGTAGCGCTCGTACACTACAAGACAAGCGGCCTGACCAAGATGGTATCCCAGAGAAACTTCACCATGGCGATAGATGCGCAGATGGTATTCTTCGTATCGGATACGCTCTTCGCCATGATGTTCTTCGGCCTGTTTCCGCAGGTCCCCGCACTCGAGATGCTTGCGAAAGAAGTCTACTTCCTGTCGACATCTTTGCTGTGCTTCTTCTGGTTTTTGTATTTCGAACATATTCAGGAATCCCCGTTTGTCCGCAGCCGCAGGAGAGTATGGTTATCATCCGTGCCGGTATGGATATCGGGGATCCTGTTGTTTATTAACCTGTTCACCGGCATCTGCTTCCGCGTTGATGAGGCCGGTGCTTACGAACGCGGTCCCGCTTTCATAGTGCTTTATCTGCTCTCTTATCCGTATGTATTCTTCACATGCATCAGAGCATTCACCCGCCTGTTCAAAAGACAGTATTATTCACAGCGCAAGACGCTCATCAAGCTCGTACTCTTCCCTATCGCACCCGCAGCAGCAGGCCTTATACAGTTCTTCGCACCCGAGCTTCCGGTCGCGTGTGCGGCTTTGTCCATCGCGACATTGATCATCTACATGGACTGGACCGAAGAGATGATCTCGGTCGATCCGCTTACACATCTTAACAACCGCAAGATGATCGATTACTACTATGAGCAGTGGAAGGATAACAAGGAAGATAATGCAGCGCTCTATCTTCTCATGGTCGACGCCAACAGGTTCAAGAGCATCAACGACACATACGGCCACCTTGAAGGAGATAAGGCTCTCATCCGCATAGCTGACGCGATGAGACTCGCACTGCGCGGCCACAACAGAAGATTCAATATCGCCCGCTACGGCGGTGACGAATTCGTCATCCTTATATGGGACGAGAATGAAGTCGCTATCGAGAATCTCAAGGCGCGCATCAGCCGCACACTCCACAGACTTAATAAAGAGGCCGGTTCACCTTATGAATTATCGGTATGCATCGGTTCCGAGAAGGCAACGCAGGATATATCGCTTAAAGACCTGATTGAATTAGCCGACGAGCACCTCTACGCCGAGAAAGACAAACTCCGCTGAGTTTCCCGCCGCCGTGGATTCGCCTGCTTTCCGTGAGCGGTACCCGGTTTGACTGTAAATTAATGTTTACCTTTATGTTTTGCCACAAACATTAACGTAAACCTAAAGTTTTGCCGTAAAGTTTATGTTCGCCTTTATGTTTTACCCAAAACATAAAGGTAAACCTAAAGATTCATGTAAAGCACCCCGAAAAACACCCCGAGTTCTTTTAAATTGAGGCAATGCCCCCGAAGGGTAAGCAAAAATAAACACCTGTTCTGCAAGTTGCGGAGGTATGAAACACCCCCCTATGCTCTGCTAGTTCCGCAGGCACATCGTGCCGAGGACCTGTTCGACGCCAAGAGCATATGGGGGTGTTGAATGTTGGAGCCTCCAGCCGGGATCGAACCGGCGACCTCATCCTTACCATGGATGCGCT
>CAMNNN010000144.1 GCA_946545505.1 uncultured Clostridia bacterium | reverse complement strand
CATATCGACCATAAACTTGAAATCTGCAGGTGTACCGAATCTCGAAGTAGCGGCATAATAACCTGTTACCTGATAACCCCAGGAAGCATCGAGCGGATGCTCAAGAACAGGCATCAATTCGATATGAGTGTAATTCATCTTCTTGCAGTAATCGACGAGGTCGAGTGCGATCTCACGGTATGTGAAGAAGTTTCCGTCCGGATGCTGTCTCCAGGAACCCAAGTGCATCTCATAGATGTTGATAGGTCTTGCTGCGAGTGCATCAGGCCTGTTCTTCATGTAATCCTTATCGCCCCATGTATAGTCATCGGGGTTGTAAACGATAGACGCATTATTAGGTCTTGTCTCGAAATGTCTGGCATAAGGATCGCCCTTATCGTAGATTCTGGAATCTGCACCTACAACTCTGTACTTATAACGGTCCCACTGTGAAGCTCCGGAAATCTTAGCTTCCCAGATACCGTTACCCCCCAGCTTATTCATCTGGTTGGCAAGTGCGTCCCATTCATTGAAGTCACCGATAACACTTACTGAAAGTGCATTCGGTGCCCAGACTCTGAATATATAGCCTTCTTCGCCGTTCTTATCTTTATAAGGATGAGCTCCAAGGAAGTTGTAGCTCATGTAATTTTCTCCGCGGTTAAACAGATAAGCTTCGTCCATACGCATGCCCCCGATTATTATTCTCAAATATTATATATTATTTTAAACGAATTACCAACCGAAAACACAAAAAAAACGGGGGCTGTCAGCCCTCGTTTGTGCAATTTTACAAAAGGTTAATAATTACCCGTAACGGTGCTGTCATTTACAGTTCTTCACTTGCCCTTTCGTTACGTCTTAAGATCTCGCAGCACATTCTTACGTTGTGATAAGGACACTTCCATTCATCAACCAGAGGCTTATCGAGATCAGGGATTCCGTCCTTGGATACCTCCTGGTACCACTCGGCCGGACGGGTCTTCACTATCATATGCTGACGGATGAAATCCCAGTTCTTTCTCTCAGCATTCTTGAAGTCCTTATTGCCGGTCTTCATGAATGCATTGACGAATCCGACTACGGACTCTGCCTGTATCCACCAGGCTCTTGACTCTCTTACCACTCCGTTCTCAATCTCATATGCGAGTGAGTTGCCGTCAAATCCCTGTTCCAGAGTCGTCTCGGCAAGTCTTAATGATATCGGAGCAAGTCTTGCAGTAAGATCATCGTCGCCTAATACCTGACATGTTCTGTCGAGGATCCAGCTCATCTCGATATCGTGACCGAGAGACTTTAAGTCGATAAGACTGTTGAAGTCCTCATCGAAGAATACTTCGAGTCTTCCCTTCTCAGGGTTATAGACCTTGTTCTCAATCATATCGAGGATCTTGTAGATCTTACGCTTAACGAACAGATCGTTAGTCTCTTTATTGATCCTGTAAAGTTCGGTATAAGCCTCCAGGATATTGAGAAGAGTATTCATCGTTCTGAAAGCGTGAACACCATTCTCAGACAAGTGCGGATTATCATCGGGAATAAAGTCTCTGCCGAATGACTCGAGATAACCCTTATCATCCGTGAACATATTCTCGACGCAGTTCTTAAGATAGTACGCGAGCTTGAAAGCATGAATGTCATTCGTTACTTCATAATACTCACACAGAGCATAGATCGCGAATGCGTGATTATACGCATGCTTCGTGGTATCGGAAGGCTGACCGTCATATGTTACCGACCAGTAGATTCCGCCGTACTCGGGATCGAAGAAATTATCCTTGAAGAAGTTATATGCGTGACGCGCAGCTTCTAGGATATCCACCGACGAATAACCGGCATCCTGAAGCTTAACTTCACTCAATGCACCGTCCATGCAAAGCTTGTAGCAGGTACTGAACACCCACAGTATACGACTGTTAAGGACACACCCCTTGTCAGCCTGAGGGAGCACTGTTCCGTCAGATTTGACATAGCCATAGAAACCGCCGTTCTCCTTATCCATCATGCTAAGCCAGAACGGTATAAGATCATGTACCAAATGTATCTTTATTTCAGGTGTTATAGCCATAAAATAATTCTATCACCCGCTATTATGACTTGGCAAACTCAGCGCCCTTAGCGAAAGCCTCCATGTTACCCGGAATAAACTTGTGACGTCTCTCGGGAAGTATCTCATACAGAGCGGACTCGAATGACTCCTTCGTGAAGCATCCTGTTGCTTCTGACATGCAGCCGAGCATGGAGATCGTAGCGAAAGCCATGTTGCCGAGCTCACTTGCGATCTTGCTTGCTTCCATGGGTATGAAGCGGATGTCTTTGCGAGAAGGCTCTACGTAGAAGAGCGAAGAGTCGATGATGAGGATTCCGCCCGGATTGAGGTAGGACTCGAACTTCTCCACAGAAGGCTGATTAAGGCAGATCAATACGTCTGCGTTATTAACTACGGGAGAACCGATAGGCTCATCAGAGATAACAACGGAACAGTTTGCAGTACCGCCTCTCATCTCAGGTCCGTATGACGGGAACCATGATACTTCCTTGCCTTCGTAAAGTGCAGCCTCAGCCGCCATCTTACCTGCTGACAGGATACCCTGTCCTCCGAAGCCTGCGAGGATTATGGAAAAATCAATCATGCTGAAGCTCCTTCCTTCGCGGCCTTAATGTCGGCCTCGACCTTCTTGAAATCGATATCCTCACCCTTGAATACTCCGAGAGGATACTGGGGAATCATTTTCTCCTTAAGCCAGTCCATAGCCTCGAGAGGCTCCTTACCCCAGTTAGTGGGGCATGTGGACAGAAACTCGACCATCGTGAAACCGAGGTTAGCCTGCTGTGCAAGGAAAGCCTGCTTGATAGCCTTCTTGGCTGCCATGATGTTCTTGTAGTCAGTAAGACATACACGCTCTACATAAGCTGCACCGGTAAGGGGTGCGATCAACTCACTTACATTGATCGGGTAGCCCTGGTAAGAAGCATCTCTTCCGAAAGGAGATGTTGTCGTTACCTGGCCGAGAAGTGTCGTAGGAGCCATCTGGCCGGAAGTCATTCCGTAAACAGCATTGTTAATGAAGAATGCAGTGATCTTCTCTCCTCTTGCAGCTGCGTGAATAATCTCGGCAGCTCCGATGGAAGCAAGGTCTCCGTCTCCCTGATATGTGAAGACGACCTTGTCCTTGAGGTTTCTCTTAATACCTGTAGCAACAGCAGGAGCTCTTCCGTGTGCAGCCTGAACTGCATCGCAGGCGAAATACTCGTAGCTGTTATAGGAACATCCTACGGAAGCAACGGAAACCGTGTCCTCGAGGATTCCCATCTCACACATTACTTCGGCGATCAGTCTGTGGATGATGCCGTGTGTGCATCCCGGGCAGTAATGGAAAGGCTTGCCCGTTAAGCCCTTTGTAGCTTCAAAAACAACAGCCATCAGTCAAGTGCCTCCTTCTCGGGGTTCTCGTGGATCGCAATGATCTTGTCAAGGATTTCCTTCTGCATAGGAAGGTTACCGCCCATTCTTCCGAAGAAGTGAACAGGCTTCTGGCCCTTAACTGCGATCTGAACATCCTCGACCATCTGACCTGCAGACAGTTCGATATCGAGGAAAGCCTTAACATTGGGAAGCGCAGCTGTCTCACGAATGATCTGCTTAGGGAACGGCCAGAGAGTGATAGGACGGATCATACCGACCTTGATACCCTTCTCGGCTGCCTGTCTGATAACGTTACGGCAGATTCTCGAACATGTGGAGAATGCTACAATAACGATCTCGGCATCTTCGAGTCCGATAGCTTCGTATCTTACTTCATCTCTCTCGATGACCTTGTACTTCTCAACCAGCTCGAGGTTCTTTCTCTCGAGGTCATCAGGCTGGATATAGATGGAAGTTACCGTGTTGTGCTCGGCTCTTCCGCCTCTTCCGCATGCAGCCCAAGGCTTCGCGGGCTCTACGATAGGCTCCTCGTCTCTGAAAGCAACAGGCTCCATCATCTGACCGAGTGTACCGTCACCCAGGATCATGCAGAGCATTCTGTACTTATCTGCGAGATTGAAAGCTTCAACAGTAAGCTCATAGAGTTCCTGAACTGAAGCAGGTGCAATAACGAGGTTTCTGTAATCACCGTGTCCGCCGCCCTTGCAAGCCTGGAAGTAGTCACCCTGTGAAGGCTGAATTCCGCCGAGACCCGGGCCGGCTCTTACGATATTAACAGCAACGGCAGGAAGCTCAGCACCTGCGATGTAGGAGATACCCTCCTGCTTCAGTGAGATTCCGGGAGATGACGAAGATGTCATTACTCTGAATCCGGCAGCAGCAGCTCCGTATACCATGTTGATAGCAGCGACCTCACTCTCGGCCTGAACGAAGTTACCTCCGATCTCTACCATCTTCTTTGCCATATAGTGCATAACCTCAGTCTGAGGAGTAATGGGATAAC
>CAMNNN010000143.1 GCA_946545505.1 uncultured Clostridia bacterium | reverse complement strand
CAAATAATTATTATAATTATAGGCTATAACGAGTTGCCATCCTGCACTACTCTTAGGTCGATACCCCTTAAAGATGCATATTCCCTCATAGAATATACTGTTGATACACCTGTATCAGGCGAATCTTCGGGTATAACAACTGTCAAAATTCTTTGTCTTATACTGTCCCCGTATACGACATACCTCTCCCCGTCTATTTGTACATCCGCCCCGTTGAAACCGGCAAGTTCATCTATCTGTTCGGTTAAGCGGATCACGGTTGCAGACGGATTGGCGTAAGTAGGCCTGTTCAGATCTATGCTCACCACCGAACCGGCCGTACCTGTATTATATGAATTAATCGACGGGAACGTGGAAGGCAGATTAGCTCCGTAATGCTCTGCAAAGTACCTTCCCCTTACGAAATTATTCGCGTGCCATATACTTTCACCGGATTCTTCCTCAGTTTCGTCTTCCGACAGAAACAACTCAAAGTCACCGTAGAACGGTATTGTCGAGTATATTCTCCTGCTTACGGGTCCGATTATCGTATTTACCGTATAGTCAACGCAGACATCGATATAATAATCCTCAATTCCGAAATCCACAGTAATACTATCCGGTCCGAAGAAACTACTCCCGTTGTATTCTGCATATTCTGATGCTATATCATCAGTAAATCTTTGCCCGAGAAGAACATTAAGCATTCCTGCTCTTAATTCGCCGCCGGTGAGGTTATCTGCAGCAGCAATTACTTCTCCTGCCCTCTCAACCGTTCCGTCATCTTCATATTCGTTCGGTAATGCGTTAACAAGCGTTGATACCGAATCTGATATCAAAACCGAGAACGGCATGAAGTGTGCTATATCATCACAACTTTGTGATACGGCTCTCTGCATAAGAATATCCGTGCGAAGAAAGACAGTAACGCTAATGATGGCTGTTAAAAATACCAACACTATCGAGAAAGATATTGCCGTTTCAAGTGATATGCTGCCTCTTTTACTCATAAAGTTCATATACCGCTTCATAACTTATAGTCTCTCCTCGATAATCAGTATTTGTCTCAATTCCTGTCATATATCCGGGGAAATCCCTGTTAAATATCGTAAGCATTCTGTCGAGAATCAGCTGATCCGGTACTAAATTCATAAAGACTGTCAGGAAGCTTCGGTAATTGAGCATCAATATGTCTTCTCCGCCCCAAGTGATAAATGGTACATCTTCACCGTTCAATACTTGTATAAGTTCCATAACGGCTTCTATCTCGGCGATCAGTATAACGATGATCAGCTCATAAACCTCAGCGGGCAGTATTACGGTTCCGGCGCTTAATACCGATATTATTCCGGACAACAATTGAGCAGCCGGAACTATGATTTCCTGTAATGACGGATCAGTAAGATCGCAGATCAGGTTCTTAAGGAATAATGAGCCGAATATCATATAGCCTGTCAGAGCTTTGCCCGGGAATCCTTCTAGCCCGGTAAGAATATATTCTGCATCTGATTCATTATCAGGATGAAAACAATTGAATGGCGTACCGTCTAATGCCGTATCATCTTCAAGTCTGCTGTCGAAGTTGTTGGCGGCGTAGTCTGCAAGGCAGCCGTGTAAGTTGATATTCTCTTCAAAGAATGTTCCTGCGTCATACATATCAGAATTGAATTCAATCAGATTAAATATGAATCCCATATCTGACGGGTCGAATCCGTTTGATATATCAGGAGAATCGTTTGTAATGGCATTCAAAGAAGACACTATGCTCATGAATCTCTGATATGCCGGATTACTATCATCAAAGCCCAGAGTTGACGCTGCTATATCAACAGCTTCGCTGATCTCGGCACCACCGTCTATTATTCTTCCCAGAATTCCGGAGGCCGGACTTGAAACAAATTCTCTTAATTCCCCTATCACTCCGCCTTCATCCAGTTGACCGAGGAGATACATTATCTGTGATGAGAATCTCTGAAACAGAACACCGGAGGCCCTGTATGAGTAATAACATGCTACCGCTCTTCTAAGCGTTTCCGTATCTATTCCGTACATACCGCTGGCATACATAACATCCCCGCTGTCATATCCGTTAGCTGCCAGGATCTCATTGAATACAAGAGTGTTAATTCTGTTCGAATCGAAAGCATATATCCCATAAGTCTTAAACAACTGCCGGTCATAGCTTGCCAGGTAGATCTGCGTTTGTTCCTTAAGAGCTCTTGTATATGTAAGTCTTCTGTCCAGATCAGCTGCGAAAGCGATATAAGTTGTCTGAACAAGAATAAGCGCAGACAGGATAATAGCCAGAAACAGAGTCGATGTGCCCCTCTTATTCTTCTTCATCTGATACCTCCCCGGCTATAGAACCGTATATGATCCTGTAGTTCTCGGAAATTCCCGTAAAAAAAGTATTCAGCCTCTCCGGAGAGATGATGTCAGTATCAGGTTCGATGATATCGCTTATAGCTTCACGTGCATCTGATAACGTATCTGCACATAGCTTGGCCGGAAGAACTATCATGCCGGATAATACTGTCAGCACAACGGAAAAAACAATTGCTGTCTCTAATGAACTCATATAAAAACCCCCGTATCCTTATTTAGTAATTTAAGGATACAGGGGCCAGAAGCCTTATTTACCGACAATTGTCGACAAAAAACGACAAAATCCGACAAAATTATCTCAAATGAGCATCGTATACCTTCTCGAGTTTGGCAATGATATTGTCATAAGGAGCCTTGATGTCAGCATCAGTAAGTGTCTTCGTGTCATCTCTGAAGATGAGGGATACTGCAACGGACTTCTTGTTCTCGCCGAGCTTGCTGTCCTCATAAACGTCGAAGAACTCAACTTCCTTAAGAAGCTTACCGCCGGAAGACTTACATGACTTAATAAGATCACCGACTGCTACGGCCTTATCGACTACTACAGCAATATCTCTGGAGATACCGGGGAACTTAGGAATCTGCTTGTAAACTCTTTCTGTCTTAGCAGCATTAATGAATGCCATAGACTCGAATTCGAAGAAGCAAGCCTTTGAAGGTGCATCGAATCCTTCGGCAACATCAGGATGAATGATACCGATTACACCGCATTCTTTATTATTTACAAGAATCTTAGCAGTTCTTCCGGGATGGAAAGAAGGATTATCAGTCAGGGGCTCGAATGTCAAAGCTCTGATATCAAGAACCTTGGCGAGCTCTTCGATAACTCCTCTTACGTGATAGAAGATATTAGCACTGTCACCTACAGAGTTGTCATAATAGAATCCGCTGACTGTAGGTCTTTCCTCAGGAAGAACAGTAGGATCTTCATCAGGAATATAGACATAAGCAAGCTCGAATATTTTTGCTGAAGGAACTCCTCTGTTGGAGTTTCTTGCAGCGATTCTAAGCATCGAAGGAAGCATCGTCGATCTCATAACAGATGAGTCATCACCAAGAGGATTGGAGATCTTAACCTGATTACGAAGCTTGCTGTCCTGAGGAACCTTGAGAAGGTCGAGGTCAGAAGGACTCTCAAAGGAATAAGTAATTGCTTCGTAGAAACCGCATGATACGAGTGTGTTTCTTACCTTTTCGGCGAGGTTCTGCTCGCGTGTTCTGCCACCGAGTGTAGTCTCCTTGCCGGAGAGAAGCGTAGGCTCAATGTTGTTGTAGCCATAGAATCTTGCGATCTCCTCGGCGATGTCAGCTTCACCTTCGAGGTCAGGACGGAATGTGGGAGGTACGATCATCTCCTTGCCGTCTTCGTTAACGAAAGTGCAGCCGAGGTCAAGGAGCGTCTTTCTCATGAATTCTTCCTCAGCCTTGATTCCGATGAAACTGTTAACCCAGTCAGGTCTGAACTCGATGTGCTTAACGGGTCTCTTTGTTGGATATACATCGATGAGACCCTTGCTTACCTTACCGCAGCCGAGAAGCTCTACAAGCTCACAGGCTCTGTCGAGTGCTCTTAAAGCATTCTCAGGATCGAGACCTTTCTCATATCTGGAGGAAGCTTCCGTGCGCAGACCGTTTCTGATAGCAGTCTTTCTTACGCTTACGGCATTGAATGTGGCCGACTCGAAAAGAATACTTGTAGTGCTCTCAAGTACTTCAGAGTTCTCTCCGCCCATTACGCCGGCGATAGCACATACCTTCTCCTCATCAGCTATAACAAGAGTATCCTTGTCAAGGATGTGCTCGTTGCCATCGAGAGTAACAGTCTTCTCGCCTTCTTCGGCAGTTCTAACGATGATGTGATTGTTCTTAAGATAGTCGAGATCGAAAGCGTGCATCGGCTGACCTAACTCGAGACACACATAGTTAGTGATATCAACGATATTGTTAATAGGTCTCATTCCCGCTGCAACAAGTTTCTGAGCCATCCATTCCGGAGAAGGACCGATCTTAACGTCCTCAACTGTTCTGGAGCAGTAACGGTAGCAGAGATCAGGAGCCTGAATCTCAA
>CAMNNN010000142.1 GCA_946545505.1 uncultured Clostridia bacterium | reverse complement strand
AAGCCCGTTCAGAGAAGAATTCTTTATTCCATGTATACACAGGGTTTTACACCCGATAAGCCTTACCGTAAGTGCGCTACGACGATTGGTGACGTTCTCGGACGTTTCCATCCTCATGGTGACGCATCTGTTTACGATGCGCTCGTAAGACTCGCACAGGATTTCTCACTGAGACATCCTCTTGTAGACGGTCACGGTAACTTCGGTTCCATCGACGGTGACCCGCCGGCTGCTTACCGTTATACGGAGGCGAGACTTGCGAAGGTTGCTCTCGAGATGATGACGGATATCAAGAAGGGTATCGAGTTCAGACCTAACTTCGATGAGCACGAATTCGAGCCTGTAGCTCTTCCTTCGAGATTCCCGAACCTCCTCGTTAACGGTTCCGTAGGTATCGCCGTAGGTATGGCTACCAATATCCCTCCCCACAATATGGGCGAGGTTATCGACGGCGTCGTTATGATGCTCGACAATCCTGATGTAACGCTCGATGAACTCCTTACAGTCGTTAAGGGACCTGACTTCCCTACGGGAGGCGCTATCCTCGGTACTTCCGGTATCCGTGAGGCATATGCCACAGGACGCGGAAGAATCATGGTAAGAGCTCATGCCGAGATCGAAGAGTACAGCGGCGGAAGACAGAGAATAATCATTCACGATCTCCCGTTCGCCGTTAACAAGGCACGTCTAATCGAGAGAATGGCTGACCTCGTTAAGGAGAAGAAGGTAGAAGGTATCTCCGGTCTTCGTGATGAGTCTGACCGTAATGAGATGGTCCGTATCGTTATCGAGGTTAAGAAGGAAGCCAACCCCGACGTTGTACTCAATCAGCTTTATAAGAACTGCGCACTTCAGGATGCATGCTGTGCCAATATGATCGCGCTTGTTCCTGATAAGGACGGTAAGCTTGAGCCGAAGACGATCACGCTTTTCGACGCGCTCAAGTACTATATCGAGCACCAGGAGAACGTAGTCACCAAGAGAACGGAATACGATCTCGAGCAGGCACAGGGCAAGAGACATATCGACGAAGGATTGCTCCTTGCCATCGATCACATCGATGAGATCATCAACATAATCAGAGCGAGCAGAACTGAAGCTGACGCCAAGGCGAAGATGTGCGAGAGATTCGGATTCTCCGATAAGCAGGCTCAGCACATTGTAGACATGAGACTCGGACGTCTCACGGGACTCGAGAGAGAGAAGCTCGAGGCTGAGATCAAGTCCCTCGATGAAGCGATTGCAGGCTACCAGCTTATCTTAAGCGACAAGGGTGTTCTCCACGAGACAATCAAGAAGGAGATCCTCGAGATCAAGCGTAAGTATGCTACTCCGAGAGTTACGGAGATCATCAACGGTGCATTCGAGGATGTGGATGACGAGTCCCTTATCCAGGAAGAGAACATCGTTGTTACTCTTACTCATTTCGGTTACATCAAGCGTCAGCGTGTCGATGTATATAAGAGCCAGCACAGAGGCGGCCGCGGAATATCCGGCCAGGGAAGACGTGAAGAGGACTATGTCGAGAAGATCTTAACGACGACTACTCACAAGTTCCTGTTGTGCTTTACCAACACAGGCCGTGTATTTAAGATCAAGGGTTACAAGATCCCTGAGACGGCTTCCAGAAGTGCGAAGGGAACGGCTCTCGTTAATCTTCTTAACCTCGGTGAGGGCGAGAGGATCAGGAATATCATTCCTGCAGACAGCCTCGATGAGGAAGAGGTTAACCTCACGATCGTTACCCGTAAGGGAATCATCAAGAGAACACCTCTGTCGAGCTACAAGAATATCAACAAGAACGGTCTTATCGCCGTTAAGCTCCGTGATGACGACAGAGTAGTCGATATCGCGATGACGGCTCCGGGACAGGAAGTAATCGTTGTTTCTTCGTCCGGTAAGGCTATCAGATTTAATACTGACGACGTAAGAGAGACGGGACGTAACTCATCCGGTGTACGTGCCATGAATCTTACGGGCGATGACAAGGTCGTCGGCATGGTACCTGTTACCGAGGGCGGAGAACTTCTCGTTATCTCCGAGAAGGGAATGGGTAAGAGATCTTCCGTAGATGAGTACCGTCAGCAGAACAGAGGCGGTAAGGGTCTCATCACATATAAGATCAGCGAGAAGACCGGACCGCTTATCGGTTGTACGCTCGTAGATGATACGCTCGATCTGCTTATGATTACTGACACGGGTATGATCATCCGTGTAGCTACTACAGAGATTCCTACATTGTCCCGTGCGACATCGGGCGTTAAGCTCATGAGATCCAACGGTGCTTCAGTTGTTGACTTCACGGTTACAGAGCATGAAGAGCCTGAGGAAGAAAAAACGGCAGAAGAGGAAGCTGATGCATAAGAACCGTAAGACAGGCAAGATTATCAGTTCACTGCTGACGGTGCTGATCGTCGCGGCATGTGTTATCCCTTTCACGGGTTACGGCCGCGCACAGGCTGCGGTTAACCAGCCTGATATCACGATTACTCCGATCGATGAGATCAACTGTGCATCATACTGCGTATACGACTTTACGACTGATGAGATCTTAATGGAGCAGCAGTCTCATAACAGGATCTATCCGGCTTCCATGACGAAGATAATGACGTTCCAGTTAGGACTCGATTATCTCGACTCAGATGCTTACGTAACCTGTTCGGAGAATGCGATCAACAGTGTCGCATCAGACTCCACGATGATGTATCTGTGCGTCGGTGAAGAGATCAAGGTATCAGAACTGTATTACGGTCTGATGCTTCCTTCAGGAAACGATGCAGCGAACGTAATAGGTGAGTCGGTTATCAATGCACTGTTCGAGAATTATCCTGCAGGCGGCCCCACGGGACCCGACGGAGTAAATGCACAGTATTTTGTTGATGCGCTGGGTGTATCGGAAGAAGAGATCCTCGCTTCTTATCCGCTGTCGGCATTCGCTGAACTGATGACGCTACGTGCCCGTAATCTCGGATGCACGGGAACGCATTTTTCCAATGCACACGGATATCACAGTGACGATCATTACACCACGGCATTTGACCTGTGCATCATGATGGCGAATGCTACGCGTAATCCTGATTTCAATACTGTTATCAGTTCGCCTACTCATGTATTCCAGGCAACTAACTGCCACCCTTATGACGGATGGTCAACGGTAAGAAATACCAACCAGATCCTCATGGACCCCTGGATGACTTCCAAGACTGCAGAAGGTGAGGATACTCACATCGCAGCATTCATCGGAGGTAAGACTGGTACGACGTCCGTCGCAGGTACGGGAATGACAACATACAGCGTTAATGAGAACGGTCACGAACTCATGATCGCAGTATGCGGTATTCCTTATGAGGAATCATCTAACCAGACACGATATGTTACCTCGGCTGTAGCCTACGGCAACTATGCATGCTGGAATTCTGATCCGGTTACGGTAGTACCCGGTACACTTGGCGATTATCAGAGATTCAACTGGACTGCTGATGAGTATCCTGTTCTCGACAACGTTATCGTTCCGTTCGATGCGGTAGTTGAACCCATAGAGACACTGCCGTCGGAAAGCGGACAGGAGGAACTGCCTCCTGGAGAGACAGCAGGTGAAGTTATCATCGGCGATGCGGGCGATCCTGAAGTCCCGTCGGTTGAAGATCATTCAGCTCTCGGCGGATTCTTCGAGACACGTGTGGGAAAGTTCATTGCCATGAATCCCGGTGTATCCGTATTCATAGCAGTGCTGATAATTACCATCATCGTACTCGTCGTGATCCTGATCACCAGAGGCATTAAGTATTCGAGACCTAAGAGACGTAAGTCCGTCAGAGAGTATCAGGGCAAGGGCCCGACATTCTGATAACAGAACTGATATTTATAAAGGGAGCCGCTTTGATTGAGCGGCTCTTTTTTATTGACAGCGAAGATATATGTTATATAATACATATGAACAAATGCTCATATGTTCATATAAGTAGAAGGAGATCCCAATGAGTTCGATAGGTTTGTATCAGGTTATAGCTAGTGTTTACGATATTCTCGATGTTACTTATTTCAGAAACAGGGAGAACAGTCCGAGAACTGCCGTCCTTTCCAGGATACAAGGGAATGAGAGGATCCTCGATCTTTGCACGGGTACAGCTACAAATGCGATCAATATTGCAAGCAGCAGGCCGGGCACGGAGATAACAGGAATAGATCTGTCCGATAAGATGCTTGAGGTCGGAAGGTCCAAGATAAGAAAGACAGGGATCTCGAACGTCGCTTTGGAAAGAATGGATGCCACGGATCTTACATTCGGCGCGGGTACGTTCGACGTGGTTCTTATCTCTTTGGTCCTTCATGAGCTTGAAGACGATCTTGCAGGAAGGCTTATAAGGGAAGCAAAGCGTGTGCTTAAAGACGACGGCAGGATAATAGTAACGGAGTGGGAGCGACCTCGAAAAGCTTCACAAAGGGTGCTCTTTGCACCGGTGGCGATGCTGGAGCCGAAGCCGTACAGAACCTTCATAAGAACAGACATGTA
>CAMNNN010000141.1 GCA_946545505.1 uncultured Clostridia bacterium | reverse complement strand
AGAGAGCCGGCTCTCGAGGGCCGGTTCTTCTTATTTGCCGGTAAGCTGCTCGAGGAACTTCGAAGACAACTCCTTGCGGCTCTTGGCATTTGTCTTCTTCAGAAGATTGCTCACGTGGAATTTGACCGTGTTCTCGGATATGAACAGCTTGCCTGCGATCTCGGTGTTGGTGGCGCCGTCGACGAGGAGGTTGAGAACGTCCATTTCGCGCGAGGACAGGTCGTAAGTAAGCTTGATGGAAGCAAGCACGTCGTCCCTGGTCATCTCGGACTTGGGCACGGGCGAGAAGAGCTTGATGTAGTGGAACATGAACAAGCCCGAGCCGAATACGAGCAGGACCGACGTCACCGCCATGAGTGCGAGCGGATCGGAAGTGAGATTGATGCCGATGTACGCACCCGCCGCTTCTCCCAGCCTGCCGAAGATAATGCCGAAGGAACACAGGTATATCAGCGGCAGTCCCTTGTCAGATACCATGTCGGACAGATCGGCCACGATGCCGAACCTGTACACGGCTAGGAAGCCGGTCATGAAATAGCATATGAAGAACACGATGGTCGTAACGCCGACCTTGGTCTGCAGAAGGATATAGAGCATTGGCGCGGTCATCGTGACGAGACAGCAGATCGAGCCGATCCTCTTGTCCCGGTTGTTGATCCAGGTCGCTGCTATAAGACCCAGTGAATACGTGATCCTCAGGAGTTCTCCGCTCATCTCGAGCTCATCCATCTGCGCTATCGGGAAGTAGAACGCGACGCTCTGGACCGCCCAGGTTACAGCTATGAAGAGGCACGTCGCGATAAGCACGGGGTTCATGCGGCCCTTGTCGAGCCTGACGGTACTTACGGGCTTTACCTCGCGTGCGGGATATACCGGGACCACGAACTGCCAGAGGATGCAGGCTGCCGCAGCCATCACGAAGTATAGTATCAGCGCATAGCCGCTCCTGACGAACGCGCCCTCTCCTATCAGCGCCAGCAGTGCCGTGATTATCGGGGATACGGTATAGGATATGCCGAACGCCCACAGGCGCATGTCTTTGGGAACTGCCGTCACGATGAGCAGGAAGTACAGGCCCTGCGAGACGCCTTCGAGCACCGACGATATAACGAAAACAGCAGCCACCAGTGCCCCGTCTGCCGCAAAGAAAGCGGGTATCCCGGACAGGACTGTGAGCACTGCTATCACGGGGAAGAAGAATCTGCCGCCTGTGAACCTGACCTTCAGCCGGACGAGGACGGCGGTAAGGATCATGCCGACCGCCTGGGCGACATAGCAGATGCATTCAGCAAAGAGGTCTGCCGTCTCGGGCGCGAAATGATCCGTCATCCGGTAGATGCAGGAGAAGTACATTCCCGTTCCGCACGTAAATGTCAGTGTTACGATTACGGTAACAAGGATCAGTTGTTTGAACGATGTATTCCTCAATTCCGCACCCCCGTATTTCCATTAAATTATCACAAAGAATTGGATATATGACAAATGCCGTAAAAAGTCCCGAAAGCCTTGATACAGGGCTACCTACCCATAAACTACCCGCCCTATTAACACTATGTCAACACTTTAGTATCAAATCAGTAATCACAGTTTTTTGGTTCTAAACTAATATCTGATTATAAGTTCTGACGCCCCCCCGTAACATTTTTCTACCCAGGAGGTTATCATGAGACACTTGAGTTTTTCCCGAAGTACAAGACAGCCCTAGCAAAAGCTGACCGCCTTCCTCACTACCGCTGCCATGATCGTCGGATTTGTTCCGTTCGGTCTGCTGAACGTCAGCGCGGATCCGGTAACACAGGAATTTGAAGTCATTCTGATCGACAAAGGCGATATGAACCGTGACCAGTTCCAGGTCCAGTACAGTTTTAACGGTTCTGATTGGACCACGGTCGAAGATGATTCTGATGACATCAAGTTCACCGTTGAAGGCGAAGCCGGAGCGCTGGACATCAAACTGTCTTTCGGCGAGAACAACAGGCCGACGGGACTATTCCTGGCATCAAGCACAGAAGATCCGAATCCGATCCAGCTTGATGATCAGACGGGAACATTCGATCCGGACAGTAACACCTATATTTATCACTATGACGACTTTACACAGGGCAATCATCTGTTCGGCGTAGAGTTGATAAGCACGGAATATAATTGCTTCCAGATAAACTGCGACGGCCACGGCAGCTTTAAGGTTCCTGAGGATTCAATACTGAACCCTAACGGTCCGGATGATGCCATGTATAAATACAGCCAGTTATTTACCAAAGACAGTCAGGTCACGATCACACTCGTCCCGGACGTAATCGACGAAGAGAATCCGGAGAACAGCGACCGTCTGGAAGAGATACGCATCCCTACTGACGACAATCCGGATAATGATATTGTCATTACTGACTTCTCATCTCCGAGCAACGGTGTCAGCTATGATGAGAGCGCTCACACTCTGACACTCACATTGCCCGAGAACGAGAGCTTCATGGGCGTAGTACTCTTATTTACGGGGGCAGGCGAATTTGATCCGCAGTCTTTCGGAGTATTTGTTGAAGTTAATGAAGACAGGCTTAACGGAGTCACACTCGAATACACAGTCGAATACCGGAAAACCGGCGATACGGACTGGATCGAGGCCGATTACGGACTGCCGGCAGAAGATCCTAATATAGCAAACGTATCCGGCGGAACAGTCACCATCGACAGTATGCACACCGGTCTGAAAGAGCTGTTCTTCAGGCTCCCTGATGACTGGTGGGGCGAAGAATCCTATCCGAATGTGGACTTCAAGATAACAGTCTCTTGCAGTGATACACTCACTCTTAACAGCGTAACTCTCGGTCATTCCGGCGACGAGGGTGCTATCACTCCGGAAAGCAGCGGGGGAAACATCTTTATCTTCTCGGATATAGACATATTCGGAGAGATACCTCACGATATTAACCTGTCATTCACAAACACTTTTAATCCGGAAGAATACTATGGTCTCGGCCTGATCATTCCGTTCGACGAGAGCAGGAGCCTGGAGTGGGATGATGAAGGCCAGACCAAGACCGTTGCTATCCCCTGCTTTGACGGTACGGTAACCGTATCATCCGGCAGCGAGATCTTCCTCGAGAAGTGGGAAGGCGATGAGACGAACCCGTCGGTGATCGCAGTCTGGTCCGAGTCGGCTGAATTTACGGTAGTGGCTTGGCCTGAGACAGCATGTACAGCTTACCTCTATGGAGAAGGCACCAGAGAGAAGATCACCGATCTGCTTGAAGTTACTGTTACGGGTCTGGGCCATGTCGACATGTCTTATCTGAATCTGGTATTCGAGAAGACAAGCCTGAACTTCGAAGGCTTCACGACTGTCTCTCCTGAACCTCCCGAATGGGAAGACAATAATCCCGATAAGGACTACACACTCACATCCGATACTTATTCAGTCTCTTACGAAGGTGGAACCGTAACCGCAGAACTCCAGGGTGATGACAGCACCTGGTCAGGTTACATCATTACCCACTGGGATGACTATGACAAGGATTACCATACAGTCTTCCAGATCGAGCCCTCGGCTGATATCGAGCTTACTCTCGAGCCCGCAGAAGGTTATGAGATCGATCCCGGCATAGTAGAAGACTGGGGCCTTGACGATAACAACAGCTGCATATTTGCCTTAGGCACCGAAATGAACCATTTCAATGATCCGTTCAGAGAAGAAGGCGGCAACCCACCTGATCCACAGGGTGGCAACAAGGTTACTTTCACCGGTGCTACAGGAATGACAGACACCGATACAGATGACGGCATTGTCGTTATCAACTATGAGCATGGTTCTGTTACATTCACACAGGGCGACGGCACCATGAAAGACGGCGATATCTTCAATCCTGTATGGGACAGTGAAACAAAAACTGTAACCATTGAGTTTAACCTCGAAGCATCGTTTACAATTGCAGCTGATCCAAATTATGACAGCACTTGCAAGATCAACAACGACGAGCAGGAATACCAAGAGACTTATTCGTTCGCTCCTTCTCCTAATACAAATGTAGATATTACATTCATGGGACCCACATTTGTCCTTGAAGTAGGAGGAGAACTTAAAGAAGGCACCACATATGAAGTGGATGATCCAGGCACAAAGATCACACTGACATATGATCATGGTAAGGTCGAGATAACAAACTTTGCTTCTCTCGTTGATGTAAATCCTGTTACTCCCGGCGGTTCCAGCGTAGTCATCTCCTACGAGTTTACTCTCGAAGGAAACAAGGCTGATGTTAAGTTCATTCCGGATGAAGATTACATTTTCAGCGGTATGCATCTTGACGGAAAAGAAGTTGCTCCCGACGACGAGAGAATCAACAACTGTGTATTAAGCCTTACCGGAATCGATAAAAACAACAAGGTATCAATTGAGCCCAGGTTTGATTTGACTCCGGAACTGAAGATTGTTAAGGTCAACGCCGATGAAACCATTGGTTATGATTCCTCGACCAAAACACTTACTTTCTCTGAGAATGGAATCAATAAGGGAACCGTA
>CAMNNN010000140.1 GCA_946545505.1 uncultured Clostridia bacterium | reverse complement strand
GAACGAGCTGACACGGTACAGTCTTTTCCGTTCCGGATACCGGTACCATCTTCATTCGTCCCGTCTTCTCATCCTTTACAGACTCGAGGCTGATAAGAACGACTTCCTTAAGATTGCCCTTCTTATCCTTGATAAATTCCTTTACTGTCGTCTGATAAATTCTGGGATCACTTCCGAATTTATAGATAGCTTCCTCCTGACCGTAATCGGTCTTCAGGACTCTCGGCCATTCCGGCCAGGGATTGGACGGAAGCCTCTCACATGAAGGCTTAGGCATCATCTCAAGCTGGGTTACGCTCCTGGCACCCAGACGGATGCTAGTCCCCACGCAGTCGTTACCTGTGTCTCCGCCACCGATGATAATGACATCCTTGCCGTTCGCAAGTTCATACGGAACATCCTTAAAGTCACTGTCGAGAAGTGTCTTGGTAACCTCAGACAGGAAGTCTACTGCAAATCTTATGCCTTTCGCGTCGCGTCCCGGAGCATCAATGTCACGGGGATTGGATGCACCGCATGCGAGGATTATGCTGTCGTATTCACGTCGCAGCTCATCTGCAGTGATGTCCTTGCCGACGTCTGTATTAACAACGAACCTGATGCCGGCCTCTTCCATGAGAGCAACTCTTCTGTCGATGATCGACTTATCGAGCTTCATGTTAGGGATACCGTAACGCAGAAGTCCGCCCACACGGTCGCGTCGCTCATATACCGTCACCTCATGGCCTCTGGAATTAAGAAGCTGAGCCGCAGCAAGTCCTGAAGGGCCGCTTCCTATAACGGCAACCTTCTTGCCTGTTCTTACCTCGGGCGTCTTCTCCTTAACAAGACCGTGCTCATACGCATACTCGATAACGGTCTTCTCATTTTCCTTAGTGCACACGGGAGCATCATGAAGTCCGCATGTGCATGCAGCCTCACATAAAGCCGGGCACACTCTGCTCGTGAACTCCGGGAAACTGTGGGTTACCGCAAGTCTGTTATAAGCCTGTTCCAGTCTTCCTCTGTAGACCAGGTCGTTTACCTCAGGAACCAGGTTGTTAAGAGGGCATCCTGACATCATACCCGAGATCATCTTTCCTGCCTGGCAGAAAGGAACCCCGCACTCCATGCATCGTGCCGCCTGCTTGCGCTGATCCTCGAACTCGAGGCTGCCGTGGAACTCCTTAAAGTCCTTGATACGCTCCTCTTCGCTCCTTACGGGGCCGGTCTCTCTTTTATATTCCATAAATCCGGTTGTCTTGCCCATTATGCTTCACCCCCTACGAAAGCCTTGAATGCTTCGATCCTCGCCGTCTCCGGGTCTGCACCCTTCTCTGTCTCGAGACCGATGAGTCTTAAGATTTCTTTGTAATCGACAGGAATGATCTTCTTGAAGTGAGAAATGTAAGATTCAAAATCGGAAAGAATCTGCTGTCCTTTCTTAGAACCGGTAGCTTCGACATGCTCCGAGATAATCTTACGGAGTTCATCGATATCTTCCTTATGCTCGAGAGCTTCCATACTTACGAGCTGCTTGTTGAGGTTCTTATACAGATGATTCTCTTCGTCGAGCACATAAGCGATACCGCCGCTCATACCGGCTGCAAAGTTCTTTCCCGTAGGTCCGAGAACGACTACCGTACCGCCTGTCATGTATTCACAGCCGTGCTCTCCGACGCCCTCGACAACTGCCGTAACGCCTGAGTTACGTATGGCAAATCTCTCACCTGCCATACCGGAAATAAAAGCCTTACCGGAAGTAGCTCCATAAAGAGCGACGTTACCGATTATGATGTTCTCCTCAGGATCGTAAGAGGCATTCGAAGGTGCACTTACGATGAGCTTACCGCCCGACAGGCCCTTGCCGAAGTAGTCGTTGCTGTCTCCCGTGAGACGGAGTGTAAGACCGTTAGGGATGAAGGCTCCGAAGCTCTGTCCGCCCGCTCCTGTGCAGTTAACGGTTATCGTATCTTCTGCAAGTCCTTCGTGATGAGCTCTCGTTATCTCAGCGCCGAGGAGCGTACCGAAAGTTCTGTCTACGCTCTTAAGGTTAACGCTGATCTCAGCCTTGGAACCGTCCTTAACAGCCTTGAGGATTTTCTTATCCTTAAGAAGGACTTTCTCATCCTGCGTATCCTCAAGCTTGAAGTCATACAAATACTGCTGATCGTGGCTGATATGAGTCTCTACAGGCATGAGGATCCTGCTAAGTTCGATCTTCTTCTGCGCCTTGGTAAGATTGTCCTTAACCTTGAGAAGATCAGATCTTCCCACGAGCTCCTCGACTGATCGAACTCCGAGTCGGCTCATGATCTCGCGAAGCTGTCTGGCGATGAAAATCATGAAGTTCTCTACATACTCAGGCTTACCTGCGAATCTCTTTCTTAACTCGGGGTTCTGAGTCGCTACGCCCATAGGGCATGTATCGGACTGACACTGACGCATCATTACGCAACCGAGTGTAATCAGAGGGGCTGTGGCAAAACCGAACTCCTCTGCACCGAGCATACATGCGATGGCAACATCCTTACCGCTCATGAGCTTACCGTCTGTCTCGATAACTACTCTGTTACGAAGTCCGTTAGCAAGCAGAGTCTGATGAGTCTCGGCAAGACCGAGCTCCCAGGGCAGACCTGCGTTGTGGATTGAAGACAGAGGAGCTGCTCCGGTACCGCCGTCATAACCGGAGATAAGAACTACTGCGGCACCTGCCTTGGCAACACCTGCAGCTACGGTTCCTACACCTGCTTCAGAAACGAGCTTAACGGATATACGTGCATTCTTGTTGGCACACTTAAGGTCATAGATAAGCTGTGCCAGATCCTCAATCGAATAGATATCGTGATGAGGCGGAGGTGATATTAAGCTGACACCGGGGGTCGAGTGACGCGTCCTGGCGATCCACGGGTACACCTTCTTACCGGGAAGGTGACCGCCTTCACCGGGCTTTGCCCCCTGTGCCATCTTAATCTGAATCTCTTTGGCGCTTACGAGGTAGCGGCTTGTAACGCCGAATCTTCCGCTCGCGACCTGCTTAATGGCTGAGCTTCTGTCGTTATCGGTTCCTGCAGACTCGATTCTCTCGTCGCTCTCTCCTCCCTCACCGGAGTTACTCTTACCCTGAAGATGATTCATGGCGATGGCAAGAGTCTGATGTGCTTCCTCGGAGATTGAACCGTAAGACATGGCTCCCGTCTTAAATCTTTTTACAATGGATGCTTCATCCTCTACTTCATCAAGAGGCACGCCGTTCTCAGGGAAGTTAAAGTCAACAAGGCTTCTTAAGTAACCCGTGCTCTCCTGATCGACCATATCCGTGTATTCTCTGAACTTGTCGTAATTACCGGTTCTCGTGGCAAGCTGAAGCATATGGATCGTATTGGGATTATATCTGTGCTGCTCTCCCTGGCTTCTGCTCTTGTGGCGGCCGGTAGCGGACAGTTCAAGGTCTACTTCAAGTCCGAGCGGATCGAAAGCTTTGCTGTGCTGCTTATCAGCCTCATCACCGATATCCTGAAGAGTGATACCGCCGACTCTGCTTACGGTTCCTGTGAAGTAGTTGTCTATAACATCCTCACTTATACCGATGGCCTCGAAGATCTTGCTGCCTTGGTAAGATTTGATCGTGGAGATACCCATCTTGGATGCGATCTTAACGATACCGGACAGAACTGCTTCGTCATAAGACTCAACAGCTGCATAGTAATCTTTATCAAGGATCTCCTCGTTGATAAGTTCATCGATTGTCGCATGAGCAAGATAAGGATTAACCGCAGATGCACCGTAACCCAGAAGTGTCGCAAAGTGATGCACTTCACGGGGTTCTCCGGACTCAACGATTATCGACATAGCCGTGCACTTCTTCGTATCGACAAGATGCTTATGAACAGCAGCAACAGCGAGAAGCGAAGGGATGGCAACGTGGTTCTCATCAACACCTCTGTCGGAGAGGATCAGGATATTCGTTCCTTCCCTGTAAGACTTATCTACTTCCACGAACAGATGATCGAGCACTCTTCTCATCGGTGTGCTCTTGTAGAACAGAGTGGATACCGTCGATACTTTGAACCCGTCCTTCTTCATGTTCTTGATCTTCAGAAGGTCAAGATCCGTGAGGATAGGATTGTTGATCTTAAGCACATGACAGTTCTCGGGTCCTTCCTCAAGAAGGTTTCCGTTCTTTCCGATATAGACTGTTCTTGAAGTAACGATCTGCTCACGCTCTGCATCGATAGGCGGATTCGTTACCTGTGCGAATAACTGCTTGAAGTAGTAGAACAAAGGCTGATACTGACCTGACAAAGCAGCGATAGGAGTATCGACACCCATCGATCCTATGGCTTCATGTCCTGTAAGAGCCATGGACAGGATACTGTCGTGACTGTTCTCCCATGTATATCCGAATGCCTTCTGAAGTCTGGCACGCTCTTCATCTGTGTAGTGGACGACCTTCTTGTTAGGTATCTTAATATCGGCAAGCGTTACTAGCTTGCTGTCAAGCCACTCACCGTAAGGCTTACCGTGCGCATACTTCTCCTTGATCTCTTCATCGTAGATGATTCTCTTACTCTTCGTATCG
>CAMNNN010000139.1 GCA_946545505.1 uncultured Clostridia bacterium | reverse complement strand
GATGAGAGCTTCGAACCCTTCCATGGGACGGACCGTCTCTCTTAACTGATTCATCACCTCCGGATCCGCGCGCCATACACTGAACACTTCAGATTCCGAAGACGTCGTTCCTACAAGGCGCAGGCTCACGGCCTCCGCTCTTCTGTCGAGAACCTTTACGAAAGGTCCTTCAAGCTCTGTTACTACCTCGTCCTCCCCGTAGTTCTCAGAAAGAACCGAGTGACCGTCGAATGTCGTGTACACATAATAGTCGTCTCCGGGGTTCATTCCTTCGCATCTTACAAGGACTTCATAGGGAGCATCGTGTTCCGGAACAAAGTAAGTGCCGGGGACCGTCTCGGTAACGCCTGAAGAGAACACTGTAAACGAATCTGCCCTGACGAACAGGTCGCCCAGAAGTACCGCATCCGACAGTATATTGATGCGCTCGGGATAATTGTCGGCGGAAGCCTCACGCAGATCGGATCTTACGAGCATATACTCGGGGCACGCACCATAGAGAGGAAAATCATCGCCGACTTCTACACTTAAGGTCGTATCATTCCCTCCGTAGGGACGGCTCTCGCGGATAAGCCCGGAGAACTCAGACACCTTAAAGCCGTAGAATACGACCACTGCCATACCCGCTATAGCGATGAATGCACACCGGTCAACAGCCTTCTCTCTTCCCTCGGAAACCATGAGAAGCACGATACACCAGAACAGGACCGCGCCTGCGCTGAACCAGACCGAGAATATGCTTCTTGACACTTCACTCGCAGAAGACGAATTCGCGATCACGATAAAAGCGAACATAACAGCTGCGGCACCGTAGATGCCGTTACGCGTAACGTTGCCTGCATTTCGCCAGGATATGGTCGCGAGAAGGAATAACAGGCAGCAAAGCATGCCGGTTCTCATAAAGCAGCCCGCGTCCATGCCGTCATATACGGAAAGCACGGCGTCAAACAAAGTCCACGACAAAGATACTGCAGTCAGTATGATCGTTATGATACCTGCAAGCTTTGCCTTGTACGGAATATTCCTGTTAATGAAGAACAACACAGCCGTAATAGCCGTGAAGACCGTCACACCGAACACGGCGTAGGAACCTTCTTCAGGGATGTTTACAGGCGTACCGTCAAGAAGCGAGCACAACATGTCAAAAAGCGTGAACGACACGCGGCTTCCCTCGACTTCACCCTTGATGTCGATGAACATGTTTCCTGCAGTAAATACCGGAATCAGCACGGGCAGCTCGAATATGACCGCCAGGAAATACGCTTTAACGGCAGCCGTTAAGTGCGAGTCTTTTATTAGCTCCGCGATGATCCACATCGCACCCGCCGTGAACAGCAGTCCCGTGATAACGCCTTCGAACCCGCCCATGGCGAAAAGCGCGAATACAGCCGCGGCAACCCAGACATCCTTACGTCCGCCTCGTCTTAACAGCGTATCAGAAGCACTAAGGGCAAGCGGCATCACTATCATGACGTTGCTGACGTGAGGCATGAGGCTCGCGGTAAAGCTTACTGCACAAAGCGAATAAGCAAGGCCTATGAAGACCGACTGTATCTTCCCGATACGGACATGCTTTACGCACCAGTAATACATACCGAGGGACATAAGTCCGAATCTTAAGTAGAAGAACCCGCGAAGCAGGAACATACCGGGATTGCCTCCGATAAGAAGGCATAAGATAAACGAAGGATAGAACCTTCTGGTAAGCACATCGCACAGAACGTCGGGAATGAAGATGGAACCTGCCGTAAGCTTCGATCGCATCTCGTCGATATCGCTCATCTGAAGATCGACGCCGGACATGATATTTACCGATGCTCTCGAGATCATGAACAAAAGGACGAGAACCGGCAGCAGGAAAGAAACTCCCGCGTATATCAGGGAATCTTCATTAATCTTCCGTCTCATCGTAAGGGACTTCTCCCGGAACCTCCGGCTCGCCGTCAGTCTCTTTCTCTGCCTGAGGAACAGAAACCTTACGGCCTGAAGTGAGCTTGCTTATGATCATCACCGCAGCAAAAGCCACGGCACCTGCAAGCGTCACGAAAGCCGCCTGCGTGAAACCTTCGGGCACGTATCTTAAGCTGATCTCATGTGTGCCGGAAGTTAAAGTAACTCCGCACAGGGCATCGCCGACCGGCTCAAGCTCGGTAACGACTCCGTCTACCTTAAGCGTAAAGCCCTCAGCATAAGGGATCGTCAGAAGAAGGAATCCGCCCTCCCCTGCATCGATCGTACCTTCGAGAGAAGTGTCGTCGTAGTGAGTGACATTCAGCTGTCTGCTGCCAAGCTCGGCCATAGCCTGCTCGTAGCCCGGTACATTAAGCTCATAAGCGTAAAGATGCAGTGTTCCCGAAGGAGATTCGTTATATGTGATCGTGCATGATAAAGGCTCGCCCTCGTAAGTGCCGAGGTAGATAGTCTGATAACTTCTGATCTCATATTCGCAGACAGTCTCCGTGCCGGACATAATCTTAACGCGTCCGCCCTTGGAGCTGTCGGCATAGACATAGATATCGGAACCGATGTCCGCATAACTGCATGTGATCGTGTAAGAAGCCTGGCTACCTGCGTTGTCCATGAGATATGTCAGCGCATTGCCGCTTCTGCCGGTCGCGGTCATGCCGGTCTCCTCCGAAGAGAAAGCCGTAACGGGAAGGTATACATCAGCCTGCACGCCCATCGCTCTGACCCAGTCATTGGTCTTCGCGAAAACATCGTTAAGAGAAGACAGCGGCGAGTAATTCAGGATGTCCGTCGAAGTCATGTATCCTACCGCGAGAGCGTCGGGATTGGTGTAGAACGTTACGTCGTCCTCTGTTCCGGACTCCTCGAACATAAGCGGTACGCTCTGCGTATCCTGAATAGCCGCGAGCGTCCTCACACCGAGAAGCGACGCGGTAACTCTCGTAAGCCCTGCATTACGCAGACCGTTAATACCGTTATTGTGGAAACCGAAGTTTCTCATGTATTTAACGAAGCTCTCTCTTGCCGTTGAAGAGAAGATCGATAATCCCTTCACGTCATAGACTGACTGGATATCACATATGAAGTTCGGATAAAGTTCTGTTCTCTCGAAGGTGTTGTGACCGTCAGTGTCTTCGACATCAGAAGCATAATTATGAATGATCCTTCTGTTCTTGCCGTAGAAATCATAAGCCGTGAAGCCTTCGTGTTCCGCAACTCTTCCGATGGTAAATGCTGAAGCCGTTAATGTCTCGGCGAGCATCGTGATCGTAATCACAAGTTCCAGGACTTCGCTTCTGCCTCTGGGCGACATCACGATATAGCGTAGAACTATCGACTGGATGATGAGAAACAGCAGTGTCAGTCCGATCTGCTGGTAACCCTCGTTGCCCGAGCCGAACTTCTCATAAAGAAGCAGGAAAACGCCGGCTCCGACGCACACTGCGGACAGCTGTTCCGGCGTGAATGCCTTGAGAACTCTTATGGTCATGAATGCGATGATCACCACAAGGAAACTCATCATATAAGACTGTCTGTAAGGAATCTGGTTCGGGAAGTGAAGTCCGTGCCAGATGAAGTTCAAAGTTCTTGTCGAGAAGCTCATATACATGAACAGCAACATGAATCCGAAGCCGATCTTCTTGCGAAGTGTAATGCCGGTCCTCGATGATGCCATGAAGAACAGAGGAAGCATGAGAACTGCGATCGTTCCGCATGCGACATTCGCCATGCCGTCTCTGATGTTGGGGTTCGCACTTACAAGGAATCTTCCGAGGAAGTCAAACAGGTTCCCTGTGGGGTTGAAGTCAACCGGGAACTCGTCTCCCGTCGCTGACGAGTGCTGAAGTATAAGGTAAGTCGGAATGACAACCACAGCCGAGAGTGCACCTGCAATAGCGGAACCTAACGCGAACCGTCCGGCCGACACGAAGAAGGACTTGAATCCGAGTCTGTCGTACGGCATGAAAGCGAAGTAGATTACGACTGAGAAGAAAGTTAAGAAAATGCACAGCATGTAGCCGGCATAGTAATTCGAGATGATGGCGACTGCGAGCGTCGTTATGTACAGGCCGAACTTACCCTCCTCGAAAAGCCTCATAAGCCCGAGGCAGATGAGCGGCAGCAGCACATAAGCGTCACACCACATGATGTTCCAGAAATCAGTAAGGAACCAGCCGCACAGTGCATAAGCACAGCCGAAGCAGACCGTGATGAGGTCGTACTTGCGCGAATCGATGCGCGACAGGAGCATTCCCATAAACAGGGAAGCGAGTCCCGCTCTGATCGCAGTAACGACAGCGACGAATACGGGGAGCATCTTATAAGGGAACAGCAAAGCCAGAACATTAAGCGGGCTCGCGCAGTAGTTCGCGAACACGGCATAGTACTCGTTGCCTAGACCGGAGTTCCATGAATAGAACAAAGAGCGTCCGCCTAAGATCTTCGCACGCAGTTCGTATATGAACGGCATGTACTGATGGTAAAGGTCGACCGTGAGCATAGTCTTCGTACCGGCGGGGTATACGGCCATTATCGCGAAGCTTATAAGAATACTTAAGAACGGAAAGATGAAAGAGAAAAACCTGAGATCTTTGAA
>CAMNNN010000138.1 GCA_946545505.1 uncultured Clostridia bacterium | reverse complement strand
AACTACTTCGCAGATTACGATACGACAGTACACTTCATCTCCGAGGAAGAGTTCGCTGCCAACCACAACAAGCTCAACCACGGAGGCTTCGTATTCCGTTCCGGTACAACAGGTATCGACGGCGAACACAAGCACATCATCGAGTACAGCCTGAAGCTTGACTCCAACCCCGAGTTCACGGCATCAGTAATCCTCGCATATGCACGTGCTGCTTTCAGACTCTTCGAGAAGGGAGATTACGGCTGCAAGACAGTATTCGACATCGCTCCTGCTCTCCTCTCACCCCTTTCAGGTGAAGAATTAAGAGCCAAGATGCTTTAATCTGAAATAAGATAACTTGCTAATTCAGCGGGGTCGGAAAAGATAATTCCGGCCCCGTTTTCTATAAGAAAATCTCGGGTACGGAAACCCCAATCGACGGATATATAATCGATTCCCGCATTCATTCCGGTCCTGATATCCACATCCGAATCGCCTATATATACTGCCTCCGAAGGCTTAACTTTCACATTCTTCATGACCTCATATACGAATGTCGGATCGGGCTTCACGGGGACATCAGGCACATTGCCGTGCGTCTCACAGATTAATTCTCCGAAGTGTTCATTGATGAGCGTCTTAGCAGGTGCATCAGGTTTATTCGTTACCACCGCGCACTTCACTCCTGCATCGTTCAAGGTCTGAAGCATCTCATTAACGCCGTCATACGGGTATGTGTCGTACGAACAGTTATCGCGGTAGAACTCCTGGTACTCTGCAAACACCTTCTCTACCAAAGCTGCATCTGCGCCTTCCCCAAGGGATCTCTCAATCAGCTTGCGCGTTCCGTTTCCAACCATCGCCTGCACTTCCGCCTTGGTCTTAACGGGCAGTCCGTTACCTGCGAGCACATTATTAACGGCATAAGTAAGGCCGCCTATCGTATTAAGGACAGTTCCGTCCAGGTCGAATATCGCGAGTTTATATCTCATATCAGTACTCCCTTAGAAGCTTCCGGCGCGCCTTATAATCCGGCATCACGTCCCCGACATGCGCCCAGAACCGCTCCGAATGATTGGGCTCGAGGAAGTGTGCCATCTCGTGCACGACTATGTACGCGATAAGCTCTTCCGGTGCCTCGAAAAGATTATAGTTGAAAGTGATCTTTCCTGTCGAAGGCGAGCACACACCCCAGCGCGATGACATCGTGCGGAATGCGACCTGTGAAGGGGCACTTACCCCCTTACGTTCGAACATGGGCACGTAGTACTCGAGCATCTCGTCTATCTTGTCGCGGAGCTTCTGCTTCTTCCATTTCTCATAGAGACGCTGCGTCTTCTCGGGAGAATCGGAGCAAACATAGATATCAGGATAACTGTAACGCACACCCTTAAAAGGAAATCCGGGACTGACGTGAAGCGTGCACATCTCACCGAAGACCTTAACCTGCTCGCCGTCCTCGTAAGTGCTCGGGCGTGCAGCATTATCGATCCTCGAATTCACTTTCGCGAGGCTTCTTATGATGAAAGCCGACTCCGTAACAAGGAATCTCTCGACTTCCGCGACTGAAGTGCGCGCGGGACACGAGACTTTGACCGAACCGTCGGGATTGATACGCAGATTGATATTTCTGACACGCTTGCGCGTCAGCTCATATTCTATGATCTTACCGTCAAGGATTATCTGTCTTAACATTAATGGGCAGAATTATAAATCTCTGTCACCTTACCGATGATTCCCGATGCAGACATCGGGCATCCGCCGTGGACTTTATGCTTGCCCTCTTTATCGATAGAGCAGAGGCGGTAATTCGTATGACCGATAAACTCATCAGATTCGACCGTGAAGAACAACAGGGTCTTAAGGTCAGGCGAGAACACATAGACGATATGCGCACAAAGCATAACGGACTCAGGCTTCGGCAGCGTCACGAAGCAGCCAAAGGTGCCGTCATTGAACTTAAAGCATTTGGTCGAGAAATCGGATTCTTTATAAGGAAATACCTCACCCGTGCGCTCTATAAGGATCTTGAACAGCTTATAGAAAGTATTGTTGCCGGGTTCGAGAATACTCGCGATAACATCCTTGGGCGTCTCATAGAAACGCTCGGGCAGACTCTTCTGCTCGATCTCATACCGGGTATTGTAGATGTTACGATTGAATCCCATACTCTCATTATAATGCTGAGTCAGGCTTTATGTTTTACTTTTGCTTGACAATGCGGACCGTCCTCAAGGATGTCGTGCATGCCAGTACGAGCTTGACCGCATCAGGAATCAGGAAAGGTACAACGCACATGCTGAGCACGGCACCGAGTCCGATCGCACCGGTGTTACGGGAATAAACTGCGATGAACCAGGATACGCCCACAACATACAATATCAATTCGAAGATGATTCCCTCGATAAGGCAGACAACAAATCTTGAAGAATCCTTCTTCTTAAGTTTGCCGAGCCACATGGAATCTACAAGCCAATACACGAGTGCACATACAAGGAATCCTACGATAAAGCCTCCTGTGGGACCCAGAAGTGCCGCGGGACCTGACTTAAAGCCCGCGAACACCGGAACTCCTATGAG
This sequence comes from uncultured Clostridia bacterium, assembly GCA_946545505.1. Classification (GTDB taxonomy): domain Bacteria; phylum Bacillota; class Clostridia; order Saccharofermentanales; family Saccharofermentanaceae; genus Saccharofermentans. The sequence goes on along the minus strand of CAMNNN010000138.1, from coordinate 2,011 downwards.
TCCGAGCAACAGATAGACAGCTACGGATATAGTTCCTCTCTTGCCGCCAACGGTGTAGAGCACAAGAAGTATGCCGAATGTCTGAAGCGTAAAAGGAATCTCCATCACTGTAAGTGAGATCCATGAGCACACAGTAATCAGAGCTGCACAGATTGCAGCGAGAACAATGTTATAAGTTTTATTCATGAGAATAAGCCTTCTTTCAAATAGTTTTTCTTAGTTGCCTGAAGTCCTTCACAGCCTGCCAGCCGATCTTGAAGATACGCTTCATATTGATGGAATTCTTACCTCCCTGCCTCGGCCTGAACGTTATTGGAATGAACTTGACGTTATCCTTATTCTTCACGAGCAGCACTGAGAGCAGTACGTTAGACAGGAAGAAATCCTTCGGGATCTTGGGAAGATACTTCTCAAGCGTCTTCCTCGGCATAAGCCTGTAAGGTGTATTGGCGTCCGTTACGGTCACGCCGAAAGTTAACTTAATGACGAGCTTGAGCACCTTCGTTACGAAGACTCTGGAGAAGCCGTCCTCTCTGTGGTTTCTGTGTCCGATAAGCGCATCGTATAATTTACGGTCTTCCCAGAAAGGTCCGAATTCCGAAGGAAGCGTCTGACCGTCGGAATCCGTCTGGAAAATATAATCAGCCTTCTTCTCCACTGCATAGTTATAAGCATACAGAAGTGTGGCGCCGTGTCCTGAATTATCCTTGGTAAGGGGCTCAAGCTGAGGATAGGAAGCCTTAAGTTCGAGAAGTTTCCCGTATGTGTTGTCTTTACTGCCGTCGTTAACGACTACGAGTCTTGAAGAAGGTCCTATGTTTGTTACAACTTCGTGCCACTCTTTGACAACTTCTTCAATGTTTGCCTCCTCATTATACGCAGGCATTACAATATAAAGACTATCTTCCATTTTTTCTCCGCTTTTTATTTTTTATATGTATAATTTTGCTGTGACTAGTTTACCACATATTAAGAAAAACAATACGGATGGTTTGAACAGCAAATGATTACTGAACAGACGAAGAAAAAATTCGAACAGATATTCAGGAACATGACGCCCGATCAGCGCGCCACGCTTCAGGCCCATCTCATGACTGCGACTGAAGACCAGAAATGGGATATGATCGAGAAGATCGTAAGAACTTATGAATCCAAGACTAACAACCCGTTCGTTCAATCTAATCCCGAACCCGTCCGCGAAGTCGCTTATACACCGCTTGATGAGATTCCTTATGAAGAGGACGAAGAAGTTCTCGAGATAGATAACCCTTCTTCCCGCCCCGCTCTCAAGCGCAAGCTTAAGAAGGGCGTAAAGAACGCCATTATGTCGTTCTTCCTCGTCTTGCTCCTCGGTGCCATCGGCTTCACGGCATATTATTTCAAAGATCAGCTTTTCGCTAAGAGCCCTGCTGTCACAGAGCCGACTGTTGTTACTGAGCCAAGCGTCGCGGAGACTTCCGCTGCACCTACGGCAACACCTACCGTCACGCCCACACCGGAACCCACGAGAGTCCCTCTGGCGGCAGATGCACCTGACCTTGCAGGTCTTACGGTCGTAATCGATCCCGGCCACCAGGAAACTGCGGACAGCGAGCAGGAGCTGTACGCATCGTGGCTGTCGGCCACCAAGCCCCGCTGTACTGCAGGAACCACAGGTGTAGTAACGGGAACTCCCGAGTATGAACTCACTTTGGACTACTCACTCATCATTGCCGATTACCTTGAGCAGTGCGGTGCGAACGTAATTCTCACAAGAGATACAAACGACGTTAACATCTCCAATCAGGAAAGAGCACAGATTGCCGTTTCCAACAACGCAGATGTATTCTTAAGGATACATGCTGATGCCGCAGGTGATTCCGCAGCTTCAGGAGTACGCGTTTATATTCCCGACAACGGAAGTTACACCGATACCTCCCCGGCTTACGCGCAGCAGCTTGCAGAACTCGTGGCGGCTGCAGAAGGCCTTGAGGTTAACGATGTAAGAGCCACAAGTTTGTACACCGGCCTT
>CAMNNN010000137.1 GCA_946545505.1 uncultured Clostridia bacterium | reverse complement strand
TTAATACCGATTGCCGTTAAATGATTTGAATCGTACATTTATCTTTGGTCTCCTTTATCAGATGCTGTCCTCGGAATCGTCGAAATCCGAATCGTCATCGCCAAATTCATCTTCTGCTATATCGCCGTTCTCGTCAGCCTCTACATAGCCGTTGTCGAACAGCTTCTCCTGGTCGATCTGAGCCTCGTCGAACTGTCTTCTTGTTGCTTCGTCCATCTCTGTGAGGACTTCATCATCAGAAGAATCAGTTGCTCTGTACTCCTTGTTGTCATCTGTGTAGAGAGATACATCAAGGGCAAGAGCCTTCAACTCACTCGTCAATACGTTAAATGACTCAGGGATACCGGATGCAGGAACATTCTTACCTCTGATGATCGCATCATAAGTCTTGGAACGTCCTTCGATATCGTCCGACTTAACTGTCAGGATCTCCTGGAGTGTATGAGCAGCACCGTAAGCCTCGAGGGCCCAAACTTCCATCTCTCCGAATCTCTGACCACCGAACTGAGCCTTACCTCCGAGAGGCTGCTGAGTAACGATGGAGTAAGGTCCGATGGAACGTGCGTGCATCTTATCGTCAACGAGGTGGTGCAGCTTCATGTAGTACATGACACCGACTGTAACCCTGTTGTCGAAAGGCTCACCTGTACGTCCGTCGTACAGAACTGTCTTACCGTCCTTATCGATACCAGCGAGCTGGAATGCATCCATGATGTCAGCCTCGTTAGCTCCGTCGAATACAGGAGTAGCGATCTTCCAGTTCAATGCCTTGGCAGCTCTTCCGAGGTGAACCTCGAGGAGCTGACCGATGTTCATTCGGGAAGGAACACCGAGAGGGTTCAGGCAGATATCAAGTGTCGTACCGTCAGGAAGATAAGGCATATCCTCCTCAGGGAGAATTCTGGAGACGACACCCTTATTACCGTGACGTCCGGCCATCTTATCTCCGACGGAGAGCTTTCTCTTCTGAGCTACGTATACACGAACCATCGTGTTTACAGAAGTCTTGAGGTTAGGGTTGTTGTCCTTAGTGAAGACATCAACCTGAACGACTACACCCCACTCACCGTGAGGAAGTCTCAAGGAAGTATCTCTAACCTCTCTTGCTCTGTCACCGAAGATAGCTCTGTACAGTCTCTCCTCGGCAGTAGGATCGGACTCACCCTTAGGTGAAACCTTACCTACGAGGATGTCGCCTGCCTTAACCTCGGCCCCGACACGGATGATACCGTTATCGTCGAGGTTTCTCAGAGCATCCTCAGGTACGTTAGGAACTTCTCTTGTGAGCTCCTCAGCACCGAGCTTAGTGTCTCTTGCTTCGCACTCGTGCTCTTCAATATGGATAGATGTATAAACATCATCTCTTACGATTCTCTCGTTAATAAGGACAGCGTCCTCGTAGTTGTAACCTTCCCATGTCGTAAAGCCGATGAGAACGTTTCTTCCGAGAGCGAGCTCACCCTCGTCCGTAGCAGGACCGTCAGCGATAACATCGCCGGCCTTAACCTTCTCGCCGATAGCGACGATAGGACGCTGGTTGATACATGTGCTCTGGTTGGATCTTCTGTACTTGGACAGCTTGTATGTATCCTCAACACCGTCAGCACGTGTGATCTTGATGAGATCAGCGGCAACGTAGCTTACAGTACCGTCATTCTTGGCAACAGCGCAGACACCGGAGTCCTTAGCTGCGCGGTATTCCATACCGGTACCGATGATAGGTGCCTCAGGCTTGATAAGAGGTACAGCCTGACGCTGCATGTTCGAGCCCATGAGAGCACGGTTAGCGTCATCGTTTCCAAGGAACGGAATGAGTGATGTCGATACGGATACGAGCTGCTTAGGAGATACGTCCATGTAGTCAACCTGTGAAGGGTCGAGCTGGAGGAACTCATCCTTAAATCTGCAGACGATCTTCTTCTCAACGAACTTACCGTTATCGTCAAGCTCTTCGTTAGCCTGTGCGATGTAGTAGTTATCCTCTTCATCAGCTGTCATGTAAACAACGTCAGATGTTACTACACCCTTCTCCTTATCGTACTTTCTGTAAGGAGTCTCGATGAAGCCGTACTTATTAACACGTGCATAAGTAGCAAGTGAAGTGATAAGTCCGATGTTAGGACCTTCAGGTGTCTCGATAGGACACATTCTTCCGTAGTGGGAAGAGTTGATGTCTCGAACTTCGAATGAAGCTCTGTCTCTGGAAAGACCGCCGGGACCAAGAGCCGAGAGTCTTCTCTTGTGAGTAAGCTCAGCAAGAGGGTTGGACTGGTCACCGAACTGTGACAGCTGTGAAGAACCGAAGAACTCACGGAATGCAGCGCTCAAAGGTCTTGTGTTAACAAGCTGTGCGGCTGTGAGCTTCTCGGACTCATTCTCGTCGATAGTGGACATTCTCTCACGGATGTTCTTCTCGAGTCTTGCCATACCCTGACGCATCTGGTTCTGGAGGAGCTCACCTACGGATCTGATTCTTCTGTTACCGAGGTGGTCGATAACATCGATTGAGCCGATACCGTGACGAAGTCCGATATAGTAAGAAACCATAGCGTAGATATCATCTACTACGAGGGATCTGGGCATGAGCTCATTTCTTCTCTCATCGAGAGCGTACTGAAGCTCGGAAGCATAGTCCTTCTTGTCGTGGTTAGCTCTGATGTCATCAATGATCTCACGCAGCACGGAAACACGAACGCGCTCATTGATGGGTGTATTAGCGATATCAAAGTCCTTGATATCCTTAGCGGGGAAGCTCGCACGGATGAACTTGTCGCAGTCAACTCTTCCGTTGCCTACAACGATAACCGTCTTATCCTCGTCTACTTCCTCGAGGTCACCGACTCTTCTTACAGGATGTACCTTAACGGCATTGATGCCTGCATCCTCGATCTCTCTTGCAAGAGCGGAAGTGAACTTAACGCCTTCCTTAACGAGGACCTCACCGTCAGCAGTAACAACGTTCTCTGCCGCGATATGGCCGATAACACGGTCGGAAAGACCGAGCTTCTTATTAATCTTATAAATACCAACTCTGGCGAGGTCGTACTTTCTGGGATCGAAGTACAGACCGTTCAGGTGGGAACCTGCAACCTCAGCGGAAGCGGGATCGCCGGGACGAACCTTGGAATAGAACATAACAAGTGCATCAGATCTTGTTGAACAAGTATCCTTCTCCAATGTTGTTCTGAGGCACTCCTCGTCACCGAACATATCGATGATCTGCTCGTCAGTCTCCAGACCGAGGGCACGGAGGAATGTAGTAAGAGGGAACTTACGTGTACGGTCTACACGAACGTTCATGACGCCGTTCTCGTCTTCCTCGAGCTCGAGCCATGCACCTCTGTTAGGAATGATCTGTGAAGTATAAAGGATAGCATCTCTGTCCTTCTTACCTGCTTCACGACCGAAGTAAGCTCCCGGAGATCTTACGATCTGGGAGATAATAACTCTCTCGGCACCGTTAATAACGAATGTACCGTGATCCGTCATGATCGGGAAATCACCGACGTAAGCATCCTGCTCCTTGCTCTCGCCTGTCTCGGTGTTACGGAGACGGAGCTTGATCTTCAAAGGAGCAGCGTAGTTGCTGTCCTTCTCGTGACAATCATCCAACTCACATACGGGATGTGTGGGATCGAACTCTTTACCAAGGAAATAAATCTCCCAAATACCCTGAGAATCCGTTACTGGAGATACTTCCTGGAAGATCTGCTGGATTCCCTCGTCGAGGAACCAGTTATAAGAATCCTTCTGGATCTCGATAAGATTGGGGACTTCGATTACTTCATTGATACGGGAATAGGACTTGCGCTCGGTCTTGCCCTGTTTGACGGTATGAACCATTATCAAATCACCTCTTAACATGCTTCAGATGCGCATCTGAGCGGCTTTTAAATGAAGAAACGTCCTCTGTTATCACAAAAAACCGTTTCCGTCAAGTGAAAAGGGCATAATATCCCCCCACAATATTGACGCATTAAAAGATTATACGCACGATGTCAAGGGTTGTCAAACACAATTTTTATTGATTTTTAGTAGGAAAGGCGCCTCATCAAATCATAAGATATTGCGTAGCTCGGGCTGTCCGAGAGAATATCGTCGGACCAGCTGTTTACATAACCTGTAATAAGCTGTGTTCTTGCAGTATACATCCACTCGGGAACAACGTTCTCGAAGTAGTAGATCGTTACATAAGAGCTGTCATCAGAAGCAAGTACGAGCGTGTCGCCCTGAACTCTTGCCGTATCGAACAGCCATGTGCCGAGGGAGATCTCTCTGTCGGAGAGAGGAGAATCCTCAGTGGACTCGAATCTGGATGCTGCCGTACCGTCGTTATATCCGGCCGTGATGATCTCGGATACTACATCGGAATTAGTCTTAACTGCATCTGCGAATGCGAGTGAATCCATAGGTGCAGCTACGATAGCATTAGCCTCGTTCATTGTCTCTGTAAGGCCTGCTGCGATGCTCTCAGGTGTAGCATCAGCCTGTCTTGCAGCATCGTTGTAGAGTGTGAGCGTTCTGTAAGTAGCAGTGGGCTCATCGTTTATGTGTCTGTTGTCGAAGCGTACTGCGTAAGCACCC
>CAMNNN010000136.1 GCA_946545505.1 uncultured Clostridia bacterium | reverse complement strand
GCATGTAGTACGGCGGTACAGGAAGAACCGGCTGCCAAAGTCTTCACGCCGTCCCTTGATGCTTCTATAAGCTGCCAGATCAATGTTGCCGGCGGTTATGATAACTTCGAGGCGCTGGAGGCCGAATTCGATCATTTCAATGATTTCTATCCCAATGTAGAACTGACTTACACGAAGATAGATGACTATAGCAACATGATCGGCACGGTTCTTAACGGCAATGATGCTCCGGATATCTACGTTAATTACTCATGGATGTACGGCAGGGATCAGTACAGCTCTTCCATAGAGCACGCTGAGGACCTGTCTGACCCCGCTCTTGGGCTTGATCTTGAATGCATCCGCCCCAATATCATCTTGAATACTGCTGACGGTTCGCTTCCTATGGTGCCGGTGTTCTCGAACACTTACGGCATGCTCGTAAATACTGACCTTTTTGAGAGAGAAGGGCTTACGGTACCCACTACTTACACTGAACTGGTGGAGGTGTGTGATGCACTGCGCGCGAAGGGTTACGACAGCCCGATAATGGGCTTCACAAACGAAGAGACGACGTCGCTTTTCACACTGTCGGCTTACCCGTATTTCTGCGGAACTGTAGCAGGTGACGCGCAGGCTGTGGCGGACTTCAACGCCCTTGATCCTTCTGCAGGTGAGTATATGCGCCCTGCACTTGAGAAGATAGAGCAGTTTGTTAACGACTGCAGTGTGGACCTCGAGGTCTGCGGTGAGATCGAGAATAACTATGATGCCGTTATCATGAGATTCTTCGAAGGCGATGTTCCCATGATGACTGCTTCTGGAGATACGGTCTCGGGTACAAGGAAGCGTGAGAGCCGCTCGGAGGCGTTTATAGCTAATCCCTTCGCTTATACTTTTGTTCCGATTCCCATGTCTGATGACGGCGCTACATTTCTTGATATGTCGAATCTTCAGTTCTCCGTCAACAAAGACAGTGAGAACCTCGAGATGGCTAACGAGTTTATGAGGTTCCTGATCACTTCCGCGGAACTTAACAACATGGCTCAGGAGAAGGGTCTTATGTCACCGACGCGTGATCTGTCCTTCAACAGTATGTACGCGGCATTCGGCGATATTCCTGAATCTCGTATCTTGTCTCCGGAAGAGATAGGCCTTACGGATGATGCCGTTATTCAGTTAAGAATGGCAGTTTACGGAGTAGGAACAGGAGCGATGACGATAGACGAAGCTGTAGCAGGCTTCGGCTCATACAGTCAGTAATTATTCATGGGAAAGCTATGGTATAGATAGATGCGGAAAACAAGGAGGCAAAAATGGACAACAAGGATGCTTTGAAATCATGGATAGATCTGTAAAAAACACAATCTGCCTGGAAGATCAGGGAATAAGTGAGTATAAGCAACAGATTGATCCGACATTGTTTATTGGTAACGGGTGGCTCGTGTGAGATAATTAAATCACCGATTGAAAAACCAATATGAGGAGGACAAGACAATGACTGATAAAGAAATCAATATTAATGAACTGGAGAAGGTAGAAGGCGGAACATCACTTCCTATTGAGTTTGGAGGACAGCTCCCTGTCCAGAAGGCAACACCTGCAAATACACGTCCCATGAACGGAAAGCCCCAGACGCCTGTTAAGGCCTTTGGCTTTATTGACGAGCAAGAGTAATAACTTAGTGGTATATTGCAACTCATCTATATAAGAGAAGAATGATGAGATGAATAAGAGATTTAAACACGTATTGATCGTAGGCACAACGGTGGCTTTGGCTTTGATTGTTGCCGCTTGTTCTTCGAAGACTGTCGAGACTATTAGGATTGCCGAACCGTCGGCAACTTCCCAGACCGGCGCTGCAGATGAGACAGTACAGACAGCGGCGCAGATCACTGCGGCCCAGACAGCAGCCCCTGAGGGTTCATATGAGATGCTGGAGATGGACAGCGACTTCCAGACGTATGCGAATACTTTCATAACCAACTTCGTCGAGCAGTATTTTCCTGATTACGACAGGGATACGGCAAACGTAGAGCAGATCCTGAATTTTATCTATCTTAATCTTAAGTTCAATTCGTTTGATTCGATCACCTGTGAGACCTGCGGAGAAGTTACTTACGAGACATTTACGGCTGAAGAAGTACAGAACAGGGCTTCCAGATATTTCGGTATGCTTATAAGTGATGAGTTAAGTACATTCCCGGCTCCTCCGGAAACGTACGGCGATCAGCCTCAAGGTCCTTATTATGCAGATGGTAAGGTCTGGTATGAGGAAGCAGACGGACCGATCTATAACCGTATCGGTATTGTGAATTCCATAGCAAACCCCGGTGACGGCACTTTGATACTGAACTTCTCCGTTTATACCATCGATGTTGACCGTTACTGGTCATTGACCTTGGATGAGCTTCACGGACTTTATACATTGACTCCTGATCAGGCGGATGCGAACGATCTGCTGTCGCTGACCACAACGGGAACAGCGACCGTCGGAGTATTACAGTCTGGTGAGTATTACCTGATAGATTACTCGGTAAACGAATAACGATGAGAAGGAGTTGCCAATATGGGGCTTTTCAATCTGTTTTCCAAGCCTGAAGGTCACTGGATCAAGAGTTCTCACATATTCGCGAAGGATGACTACGAGTGTTCCGTGTGCGGATGGTCGTTTAAATCTGCTCCTCTAGAGTGTCCCCGCTGCGGAGCCAAGATGCGCGGCACCATCAATGACTGGGAAGTCCGTATGCGTCGTGAAGCTCTCGAGGAAGACCTCGACGAGTACGAGGGCATCGAGGACGCGGATTTCTGAAGAGTGTGTAGTGAATAATCACAAACTTACTGACGCGCCTGTATAGGGCGCGTTTTTCATAACAGTTTATTCATATCAAAAAGGTATAATAAACAGTAGTCTTTTGTTGATGAGCTGGAGAGAGGGCATGTTTAAAGTTATTGACGGTGATTTTAAGAATAATATCTATAGTGATGAATCCTATTTGGATAATTGGCCGATGCTTTATATCCTTGAGAATGGAAAACAGGCATATATCGGTGAGTCAAATCATGTTAAGACCAGAATGACTCAACATTCGACCAGCGAAGAAAAGCGTATCTTTGACCGTGTTCATTTCATCTATTCCAAGATGTTTAATCAATCTGTTACGTTTGATTACGAGTCTAAACTTATCCAATATATCGTTGCAGATGAGTTGTTTCAGGTGACCAATAAAAACTCGGGCATAGCCGATAAACAGTATTATCAGAAGAAAGACTATGATGAGAAGTTTGAAGTCCTTTGGAGAAGACTTCAGAAAGAGAAACTGGTAAGGCATTCTCTTGAGGAGATTGAGAATTCAGATCTGTTCAAGTATTCACCATATAAAGAACTTAATGATGATCAGCGCGATGCAGTAGAGAGTATTCTATCCAGACTTAAGAGTGGTACGGTAAACAGGATTGTTGTTAATGGAATGCCGGGCAGCGGGAAAACCATAGTAGCAGTCTATCTGATGAAATATCTTGCAGACAGCGAAGAGTTTGCGGATAAGGAGATAGGATTTGTTGTACCGCAAACATCGTTACGAGATACATTGAAAGCAATTTTTAAGAGTATATACGGGTTATCTCCTTCTCAGGTAATATCGCCTTCAGACGTTACGAAGAAGAAGTACGATGTTCTTTTGGTTGATGAAGCGCACAGGCTTCATCAGTATAAGAATATCTCGTATATGGGGTCGTTTAAGAACAACTGTGAGAAGTTAGGTCTTACGACAGAGTCCGATGAATTAGATTGGATAATTAAGCAGTCCGATGTTTCAATCATGTTTTATGATGAGATGCAGGTCGTAGGACCATCCGGCATAGGTGTTGACAGGTTTAACAGCAAGACAAATTCGTTTGATAAAAGAATGACTGCGTATTTTACTTTGTTGACTCAAATGAGGGTTCAGGGGGGCAATGATTATATAGATTTTGTGAAGAAGGCTTTGTCTGCAAAGTGTACTGAGAAGTATTCTTCAGATAAATATGATCTGAGGCTTTACACGGATTTCTCGGCTTTCGAGAAAGATATGTATGACAAGAATTCTAAGTATGGATTATCCCGGATGGTGGCTGGATACGCATGGCCGTGGATAAGTAAAAATGACAAGACTTTAAAAGACATTACGGTACAGAATATCAGCCGTATGTGGAATCATCAGACTGTCGGATGGGTTCTTACTGATGAAGCAATCGATGAGGTCGGCTGTATTCACTCCATACAGGGATATGATCTCAATTACTCGTATGTTATTCTTGGCGAGGATATCGGATATGATAGAGTTAATCATCAAATAGTGGTTGACCCTGATAACTATTACGATTCAAACGGCAAAAGAACAGCTTCTTATGCGGAACTTCTCGAGTATATCAGGAACATTTATTATGTGCTTCTTACCCGCGGAATTAGAGGAACTTATTTGTATGTTTGTAATGATGATCTCCGAGAATACTTAAGTAATTACATTGAGGTAGTGTAATATGAACGATCAAACAATTCAGCGAATAAGAAAGTTTACTGAAGACAGGGATTGGGATAAATTCCACTCTCCTGTGAATCTTGCTAAATCGATTTCCATCGAAGCTAATGAACTTCTTGAGTGTTTTCAG
>CAMNNN010000135.1 GCA_946545505.1 uncultured Clostridia bacterium | reverse complement strand
TATCAGGAGGATTATCTTGGAATATAACTACGAAAACTCGACAAAAAACGACAAAGCCTGCGGGAACATTCCGCAGGCTTTTTATTGTTAACCGTTATCCTTATCCGTGCACGAATCGCAGTAAGGACACGAAGAACAGGAGCTGTGACATCCGCCTTTCTTCCTGCTTCTGACGATACTTAAGACCGCCGCGATAACGCAGACGGCGATTATTAAGATGATGATGTAATCCCAGATATTCAGCATCAACGAAGTCCGCATAAGATGCAGATCATTCTCGCGATGAAGGCCATCACCCATGCGAGATCGCACTGGAATATGACGACGGACAGCGCCCACCTGCGGCCCATTTCGCGGCGGATGGCTGCGACGGCTGCAACGCAGGGCGTGTATATCAGCGAGAACACAAGCATCGATACCGCGGTGACGGTGCCGAGTGAAGCAAGGCTGTCGCCGAACATGGAAGTCATGACTGCGACGACACTTTCCTTGGCCATGAAGCCCGAGATGAGTGACGTGATGATGCGCCAGTCACCGAGACCGACGGGAGCCATTACGGGTTCGAGTATGCCTGCGATGCTCGCGAGCATGCTGTCATGCGAGTTCTGTGTCAGGTTAAGACCGAAGTCGAAGTGTGACAGGAACCATACCACGATAGTTGCTATCAGGATGACCGAGAAAGCGCGCTGGATGAAGTCCTTGCTCTTCTCCCACATGAGCTGCGTGACATTGCGTACGCCGGGCAGGCGGTAGTTCGGAAGTTCCATGACGAAAGGCACGGCTTCACCCTTAAAGAGCGTGTGCTTGAATCCGAGTGCCGCGAGGATACCGGTGAGAATGCCGAGCAGATAGATCAGTGTGATGATAAGCCAGCCGTAACCTGGGAAGAAGACGCTTACGAAGAAGCCGTAGATGGGAAGCTTCGCCGTGCACGACATGAAGGGAGTGAGAAGTATCGTCATCTTACGGTCGCGGTCTGAAGGGAGTGTGCGCGAGGACATTACGGCCGGAACCGTGCAGCCGAAGCCGATCAGCATAGGTACGATGCTTCTGCCTGACAGACCGATCTTTCTTAGAAGTTTATCCATAACAAAAGCAACACGCGCGATATAGCCGCTGTCCTCAAGCAGCGACAGGAAGAAGAACAGCAGGATTACGATAGGCAGAAAGCTGACAACGGTTCCGACACCTTCGAAGATTCCGTCGAGAACGAGACTCTGGATGGCTTCGGTGACGTTCGCAGCCTCCATGCCTCTCTGAGCCAGATTTCCCAGTGCTTCGATGCCTGAAGCGATCAGGTCCTGGAAGAAAGGGCCTATCAGGAAGAACGTCAGGTAGAACACGATTGCCATGATGATGATGAACATCGGGATGGCGGTGTACTTGCCTGTGAGTATGTTGTCTATCTTACGGCTCCTTATGTGCTCGCGGCTCTCGTGCGGCTTGATGACACACTCTTCACAAAGCTTCTTAATGAAGTCGAATCTCATCTCCGCCATCGCCGCGCTGTGGTCGAGGCCTCGCTCGTTCTCCATCTGCAGGATAATGTGCTCGAGCATCTCCTGCTCGTTTTTATCAAGCTTAAGGAGCTCCACGAAAGACATATCTCCCTCAAGAAGCTTCGCGGCAGCAAATCTGAAAGGAATGCCCTCACGCTTGCCGTGGTCCTCTATGAGGTGGCTTACCGCGTGGAAAGCTCTGTGTACTGCGCCGCCGTGATCTTCGGGGTCACAGTAGTCGTATCTGACCGGTTTTTCCTGGTATTTCGCGATGTGTACCGCGTGGCGCACGAGCTCGTCTACGCCCTCGTTCTTGGCAGCCGAGATAGGTACTACAGGGACACCGAGCATGGCCTCCATGGAGTTGACGTCGATAGTGCCGCCGTTGCCTCTTAATTCGTCCATCATGTTAAGGGCGACTACCATCGGCACGTTCATCTCCAGCAGCTGCATCGTAAGGTACAGGTTACGTTCTATGTTCGTCGCATCTACGATATTTATGATCGCCTTAGGCTTCTCCTTAAGTACGAAGTTACGGGACACCATCTCCTCACTCGAGAAAGGGGACATGGAATATATGCCCGGAAGGTCGGTTATAAGCGTGTTCTCCTGGCCGCGGATCTGGCCGTCCTTACGGTCGACCGTGACGCCCGGGAAGTTGCCCACGTGCTGGTTGGAACCCGTGAGCTGGTTGAACAGCGTCGTCTTGCCGCAGTTCTGGTTACCTACGAGCGCGAAAGTAAGGAGCGTTCCCTCGGGAAGCGGATCTCCGTCCCCCTCACGGTGAAAACGGCCTTCCTCACCGAGACCCGGGTGTTCTGCCGTCTTGCGGTCGGACAGGGTCTTCTTGTTGACTGATGTCTTCTCGGACTCCTTGCCGGGTTCGATCTGTTCGATACCGATCTGTTCGGCTTCGGCAAGTCTTAGTGTTAATTCGTATCCGTGTATGCGGAGCTCCATGGGGTCGCCCATAGGAGCGAACTTGATTACCGTTACTTCGGCACCGGGTATCATGCCCATATCAAGGAAGTGTTGTCGCAGTGCGCCCTCCCCGCCGACTTCTGTAATACGGGCGGACTGACCGGGTCTTAATGTATTAAGTTTCATGATTATTTCTTGTGCTGTGCCTGATGTGCTTTAATCGCGTTGAATGTCTTATCGCTTATGTAGTGCTCGATGCGGCAGGCGTCTTCGGAAGCCGTCTTCTCATCGACGCCGATGCTTATGAGCATCTCGGTGAGAACTACATGACGCTCATAGATCTTCTTAGCCTTTGCAGTGCCCTTGCGGGTGAGCTTAAGAGAACCGTCTTCCTCGACCTTGACCATGTCTTCTTCCTTGAGAATGCCGAGTGCACGGCTGACGGAGGGTTTGCTGAAACCCATGTGATTGCCTACGTCGACAGCGCGGACATTAGGATTATCCTGGGAAAGTACATATATAGTCTCGAGATACATTTCGCCTGATTCCTGCATAATGACGCTCCTCTTATATTATTAATATCCGCGGTTAGCTTATCACAACCCCGGGGAAACCGCCACCTCTAATTAGCTATTGACAAGTTAGCGCACGGTAACTACAATGTGTGCGGTTAGCCAAGCCTAACTAATATATATAATTACTGGTTAGCAGAGGTTAACATACGGAGGAGACAATGATGCCGCTTAATCTTGCAGATGTCGGTGAACCTCAGATCATAAAGAAACTGGGCGGAAGTCCTGAAGTTAAGAAGCATTTGGAGGACATGGGCTTTAATGTTGGCGGAGAAATAAGCGTTGTCAGCACTTTGAACGGCAATCTGATCGTTAAGGTTAAGGAGAGCCGTGTGGCGGTAAGTGAGGAGCTTGCCAGAAGGATCATGATCTGAATAACAGGAGGGAAATATATGAAGACACTGAAGGACGTAAAGATCGGTCAGACGGTCAAAGTGGTAAAGCTTCATGGCGAGGGTGCCGTTAAGCGCCGCATCATGGACATGGGCATCACCAAGGGCACATCGGTATATGTGCGTAAGGTTGCACCGCTGGGCGATCCGGTTGAAGTAACGGTAAGAAACTATGAGCTTTCACTTCGTAAGGCTGATGCCGAGATGATCGAAGTTGAGTAATGAAGGAGAGGAATGGGAACAATGAGTACAGTAATAGCCTTAGCAGGTAACCCGAACAGCGGAAAGACAACACTGTTCAATGCGCTGACCGGTTCCAACCAGTTTGTAGGTAACTGGCCCGGTGTAACGGTGGAGAAGAAGGAAGGTAAGCTTAAGAAGCACGATGATGTAACTATTACAGACCTTCCCGGTATCTATTCACTTTCTCCTTATACACTCGAGGAAGTCGTAGCAAGAAACTATCTGATCAACGAGCGCCCGGATGCGATCCTCAATATCATAGACGGAACAAATCTGGAGCGTAACCTTTATCTCACGACACAGCTTACCGAACTCGGTATTCCTGTTGTTGTAGCAGTCAATATGATGGATATCGTCGAGAAGAACGGCGATAAGATCAATACAGAAGAACTCTCAAGACAGCTCGGATGCAAGGTGGTTAACATCTCTGCATTAAAGGGCGACGGTGTAATCTCGGCGGCTGAAGCAGCCATTGAGGCAGCTAAGAACGGCAAGACAGTTCCGATGCATACATTCTCAGGCCCTGTTGAGCATGCGCTTGCACATATCGAGGAGGCTGCTGTTCATGCTCTCCCTGAAGAGAGACAGAGATGGTATGCGATCAAGATCTTCGAGAGAGACGACAAGGTCTTAGGGCAGCTTAATATTGCTCCCGAGACGATGAAGCATATCGAGAGTGACATCGCTGCTGCCGAGAAGGAACTCGATGACGATGCCGAGAGCATCATCACAAATGAGCGTTATATATATATCGCAGAAGTAATCAAGGCCTGCTACAAGAAGAAAAACGCAGGCGGTCTTACAACATCCGATAAGATCGATAAGATCGTAACCAACCGCTGGCTCGGTCTTCCTATATTCGCAGTTATCATGTTCCTCGTTTACTGGATCGCGATGGTAGGTGTCGGTGCCGCTGCAACAGACTTTACCAACGACTGCATTTTCGGTGACGGATTCCACCTTTTCGGTATGGACGGCGGTTATGCTGATATTGCTGAGGAATACGCC
>CAMNNN010000134.1 GCA_946545505.1 uncultured Clostridia bacterium | reverse complement strand
GGCTATGTTTTTATATGACAGGAATCGTATTAATTATACGCAGGTATAACCGCCATCAACAGCGATAGCCTGACCTGTAACGTAGCTGGACTCTTCTGCTCCGAGGAATACTGCAACTGAGTTGAGCTCGCCTTCGTTTCCGTATCTCTTCATAGGAACGGACTGATTAGCGAATGCCTGGAAGTAGTCAGAGTTCAATGTATCTGTTGTAAGCTCTGTGTAGAAGTATCCGGGGCAGATTGTGTTAACTGTGATATTGGATGTTGCAAGCTCTGCAGCAGCTCCTCTGGAGAAGTTAACAACAGCACCCTTCGTTGTGTGATATGCGATAGTGGGGATAGCAGTGTTGCCTACAAGACCATAGATGGAAGCGATATTGATTACACGTCCGTATGTCTGCTTGCCTTCAGCCATAGCTTCCTTCATGAGGTTAACGAAAGCCTGTGAAACAGAGAATACTGATGTGAGGTCAAGATTAAGTGTGAAATCCCAGTCCTCTCTCTTGTAATCTACGAAAGGTGTACCTGTACCCTTCTCTCCGCCTGCATCGTTGATGATTACTTCACAGTGACCGAAATGATCCTTAACTGCCTTTACTGCATTAGCGATGGACTCGGAGTCTGTAACATCGCAGGCAACAGGAAGTACATCTACACCGTACTTCTCGGACCACTCCTTAGCGCTTGCCTCAAGTCTCTCAACTCTTCTTGCAAGAAGAACGAGGTTGGCATTCTGCTGGGCAAATCCCTCTGCCATCTGCTTACCGAGACCTGATGATGCACCTGTGATCGCAACAACTTTTCCTGAATAATCGAACATTGTTTGTTCCCCCTATGATTTATTTGAACACATCTATTATAGTGAATAACAAGACCGTAAAACCTCAAGAAAGTTAGAGTTATGAGTTTTCGCGTGGCAAAAAGGCGGTTAAATATTACCTTTTTCAGACCAAGGCTTTCAAATAAAAATCAATTAGGTTTATAAAGCGAAGAGTTCTCCAAAGCGAATATGCGGTCAGTCATCTGGCCGGGTTCGATCTTACCTATCTCCTTCTCGAATATATACATACGCGAGTCGATCATATCGATCTCATGCAGAAGGAAAGCTTCGGGCGTTGCAGGAGTGGTGATCGCTCCATACTCGAGGGAACCGTGATGCGACGCGATCATATGACGGATCTGACGAACTTCCTCTGCATTATAAGGTCCGTTCTTCGCCTCTTCTGCCACCATCTCCATACCGATAACCGCATGACCGAACAGTCTTCCGTCAACCGAATAATCAGCGGAACCCAGGTCATCCGTATCAAGCTCGTGAAGCTTACCGATATCGTGCAGAGCGGTACCGCAGATCAGAAGTTCAAGATTGATGCTCTTATACACCTTGGCAAGATAGAACGCAGTATAGACCATTCTGAAAGTGTGATAGATCAATCCGCCTCTGATGTCGTGGTGAATGCTGTGAGCGGCAGACGACTTACAGAATGCATCATGGTTCCTGTTAAGAATCCTTATAGCAAGCGCGGCAGCACTGTAGTCATCGGAAGGCACATCGAGAGTGGTGCAATCGTATTCGCGGCCGGTCGCCTTCTTGATACTGTCGATGATCTTCTTGTACATATCATCGATGTCGTATGGAGGAGAAGGAACGAATTTCTCTACCTTAGCTTCAGGATCAGGACATACGGTCACATTATTGACCGTGAAGTTCTTCTTGTCGTTATAAAGCTTAACGTTGAAAGTAAGATCTACAACCTTTCCTACATCAACGCCGATGGACTTCATTGAAGCCTCGGTCTTATCGAAGTAATTGGCACTTATCTTGTCAACTCCGTCCGAGAAAGTGAACGTCACGAAGGGCTTATCTGTCTTAGACACCTTCTCGGTCATCTCTACAACAAGAACCGTGAAGTTATATGTGCTTCCGAGCTCTGTGGTACTAAACCTGCCTAAGTTCATGCCTGACCTGCCATTCTTCCCTTCTCGAATGCGGAAAGGTTGCCCGGTATAGTCTTGGGCTTGGACTCGAATGCTTCTTCGATAGCCTTCTTCCACTCAGCCTCATCGGCACCGAAATAGTTTGAAAGCGCTCCGAGCATTACGATATTAGTAGCCTTAGTCGTTCCTGTCTCAAGAGAGAGACCCGTGGCATCGATAGGCACGATCTTGGCATTATCACCTGCAGCATCCTTAAGGCTCTCGATTATGCCTTCTGGATACTTCATCTGTCCCATGAGAACAGGCAGAGACTTGATCTGCTGTGTGTTAACGATCATAGTGCCGCCCTTCTTAAGAAGCTTGCCCCATCTTACGGACTCGACTTCCTCGAACGAGAGAACGAAGTCAGCCATGCCATCTTCGATAATGGGTGAATGAACTTCAGGAGCGATCTTTACATAAGTTACTACGGAACCGCCTCTCTGGCTCATTCCGTGAACCTCGGAAACCTTAACATCAAGGCCAAGGTTCATCGCAAGGATGCCAAGGAGCTTACCTGCGATAAGTGTTCCCTGTCCGCCGACACCGGCAAGTACGATAGAAGCATTGATCTCATTACTCATAATTATTCCTCCGCCTTAACAAGCGCACCGAAACGGCACATATTCACGCATAGTCCGCAGTTGTTGCAGCTCTCTGCATCGATCGAAGGGAATCCTTCCGCATCGATCGTGAGTGCAGGACACATGATTCTTGCACAGGCACCGCACTTCTTACACTTCTCATAATCAACGGAAGCCTCCACACCCTTCTTCGCTCTTCCCGTAGGGATAAGTGCGCAGGGGCGTCTTGCAATTACTACAGAGACAACATCTCTGGCAAGCTCTTCCTTGATGACCTGCTCGCAGCCGAATGTATCAACAGGGTCTACTACACGGATGGCTTCAGGCACAACGCCGACGCTCTCGCAGAGCTTCTCGAGAGATACTGCAGGGGCAGCCTCGAGCCTGATATTCATGCCCGTGCAGGGATTCTGCTGGTGACCCGTCATACCCGTAATCGAATTATCGAGGATGATGAGCGTGATAGCACTGCCGTTATATACCGCATTCATGAGGTTCGTGATACCCGAGTGCAGGAAAGTGGAGTCTCCGATAACGCCTACGGTATTCTTCGAATCCTCGTGATCCGTTGCCTTGTCAAAGCCGTGAGCCATGCCGACGGAAGCACCCATGCACACAACAGTATCAACGGCCTGCATAGGAGGCAGAGCTCCTAATGTGTAGCATCCGATGTCGCCCGTAACATTGACCTTAAGTCTCTTGAGTGCGAGGAAGAGTCCCTTGTGAGGACATCCTGCACACAATACCGGAGGACGGCCCGGGATTGTGGGAAGCTTGGAAGCGTCGAGAGCCGGAACAGGGAGCTCCTTGTCTGTAAGCTTAGCTGTAAGAAGTCTCGCAGAGTATTCTCCCTGCAGAGTGAAAAGCTCCTTACCCTCACACTTAACGCCCATGGCCTTGATCTCAGTCTCGAGGAAAGGATCAAGCTCCTCTACGATAACAAGTCTGTCCACCTTGGAAGCGAAGTCCTTGATTACCTTCTCGGAAAGAGGCCATACGAGGCCGAGCTTAAGCACGCTCGCATCAGGGAGTGCGTCTCTTACATACTGGTAAGCAGCACCATCGGTGATGATACCGAGCTTGGTGTCACGCATTTCGATCTTGTGGAGGCCTACGCCCTCAGGGTCAGCTGCAACGTCGCTGATGATCTTGGCATTTCTGTCCTCGACTACAACGTGCTTGCCGATGGCATTAGCAGGCATCATAACGTACTTGGGCGGATTCTTCTCATAATCCTTGATAACGATGGGCTGCGGCTCTTCGGTATCAACTACTGACCTGGAATGAGACACTCTCGTGTGAAGTCTCAAGATAACAGGGGTATCGTACTTCTCCGAGAACTCGAAAGCGAACTTCGTGAAGCTTCTGCACTCTTCGGAATCTGAAGGCTCGAACATGGGAACCTTGGAAGCACGCGCATAGTTTCTGGAGTCCTGCTCGTTCTGTGAGGAATGCATTCCGGGATCGTCTGCAACGCAGAAAACGAGGCCGCCGTTAACTCCTGTATATGAAACTGTGAAAAGAGGATCGGCACACACGTTCATACCGACATGCTTCATGCATGTCATGGCTCTGCCGCCTCTTACCGAACAACCGATGGCAGCCTCGGCACCACACTTCTCGTTAGGTGCCCATTCACAGGCTACTTCAGGGTACTTAGCTATTTCTTCCGTGATCTCGGTACTCGGGGTTCCGGGATATGATGAGACAAACTTTACGCCTGCCTCGTAAGCTCCTCTGGCAACAGCTTCGTTGCCAAGCATGATCTTCTTCATGTGGACTCTCCTAAAGCTTTATTACAAAGCTTTATTGTATCACATTCAGAGGATAGTCTCCATTCCGTACTTATAAGGAACCATACCCAGATTTCTGTAGAAAGCTATGGCACTGTCATTGCCTTCCCAGACATTTAAAGTGATGTTATGGCAGCCTTGTTCCACGGCGTAATCCTTCACATATTCGTAAAGTTTACGGCCGATTCCGCTCCCTCTTAAGCTCTTATCCACGCATAGATCGTCGATATAAAGAGTCTTGATATCTGTCAGAATGTTCGCAGGTCTTGTAACAATGTTCCCGG
>CAMNNN010000133.1 GCA_946545505.1 uncultured Clostridia bacterium | reverse complement strand
AGGATAGACGGAACATCCTCATGGAGAATGTTCTGGAGGATCACTCTGCCGATGATATCGCCGATGATCGTATACCTCGTCATCACGGGCTTCATCGGGGCCTTCAAGGCGTATTCCGATGCTGTCGCGATATTCGGAGTAGATCTTAATGCTGCCGGTATGAACACCATCGTAGGTTATGTCTACGACATGCTTTACGGCGACGGAGGCGGTTACCCTTCATACGCGTCGTCCGCAGCCATCATTCTCTTCGCGATAGTACTTACCATAACAGTCATTAACCTTATCGTGAGCCGTAAGGCTACGGATAACACATAAGGAGGGAAGTATGAAAGCCAAAAAAGCAATAATCTATTTCTTCCTCTCCGTGTGGGCAGTGATCGTACTGTTCCCGTGCTACTGGATGCTCCTGTCCAGCGTGAAAAGCTACGCATCATATGCAGGTGAGAGGGTGCCGAAATTCTTCACGACAACTCCGACACTAGAGAACTACACCTCGGCTTTTACCGCGGTGCCCCTCGCGAAATACTTCGCCAACACACTTATCTTCACACTGGCTACCACGGCTCTTATGGTGATAGTCATCATCTTCGCGGCATATGCATTTGCCCGCATAGACTTCAGGGGTCGCGAACTACTCTTCGTAGGCTTCCTTGCCCTCATGATGATACCGAACGAGCTTGTCATCATAACTAACTTCGTTACCATAACGAACCTCGATATGCGTAACACCTTCCAGGGACTTATACTGCCGTCTGTCACGTCGGTGTTCTACATCTACCTTCTCAAGGAGAATTTCGAGCAGGTTCCTGACGAGCTTTATTATGCCGCCAAGGTGGACGGCACATCAGACCTGAAGTATTTGTTTAAGGTCATGGTGCCTATCTGTAAGCCCACTATCATCACGGTAATAATCCTGAAGGTCATCGAGTGCTGGAATTCATATGTATGGCCGAGACTTATCACGGATGACCCGAATTTCTTCCTCGTCAGCAACGGTATACAGGAGATCCGTGAGAACGGCTTCGGACGCGACAATATCCCCGCGATGATGGCGGCGGTAGTTTCAGTCTCGATTCCTCTCATAGTTCTGTTCCTGATATTCAGAAAGAAGATCATGGAAGGCGTCTCAAGGGAGGGCATAAAGGGATGAAAATGCGTAAAGTACTGTCACTTGCCGTTGCCTTTGCCGTCCTTGCTGCCACGGGCTGCCACGGAAATGTTAAGCGCGGAGAATTCGTAGTTCCCGAAGCCTTCGATACATCGAGACAGTTCGAGATAACATTCTGGGCGAAGAACGACACGAATGTCAATCAGACCAGGATCTATAATCAGGCGATAGAGGACTTCGAGGAGATGTATCCGAATATCACCGTAAATCTGCGTCTGTACACTGATTACAATAAGATCTACAACGATGTCATAACGAATATCGCCACTGATACGACGCCTAATGTCTGTATCACTTATCCGGATCATATAGCCACTTATATCTCCGGTGATAATACCGTGGTTCCTCTGGACAATCTCTTTACCGACGAGCGCTACGGCCTGGGCGGTTCCGAAGTCATGTTCGACTCGCCGACGGTCGATCAGATCGTTCCGGAATTCCTTGATGAATGCATGATCAACGGTATCCATTACTGTATTCCGTATATGAGATCCACTGAGGCTCTGTATATCAATAAGACCTTTGTCGAGGCTCTGGGCTATGAGGTTCCGGATATCGTTACATGGGATTTTATCTGGGAAGTAAGTAATGCCGCAGCTGCGAAGAATCCTGACGGCACTTATGCGGTAAACGGACAGGAGGTCATGATCCCGTTCATCTACAAGTCATCCGACAACATGATGATCACCATGCTCCGTCAGCTCGGCGCAGGCTATTCCGATGATTACGGCAATATCGATATCTTTAATGACACCACGACTTCCTTGCTTTACACGGTTGCTGATGAAGTATCTGCCGGTGCATTCTCCACGTTTACAGTATCCGGGTATCCGGGTAATTTCCTTAACGCCGGTCAGTGTGTATTCGGTGTGGACTCTACGGCAGGTTCCACATGGATGGGCCCTCATGCGCCTTTATCCGATATTCATGAGAGCAGTATCGTTGACTTCGAGATGGTGGTAAGACCCGTGCCGCAGTTTGATCCGCAGAACCCCCTCATGATCTCTCAGGGGCCTTCGGTATGTATCTTTAACAAGGAGGATCCCCAGGAGGTGCTGGCATCGTGGCTTTTCGCGCAGTATCTGCTTACGAATGAAGTGCAGATAGCTTATGCGGCCACCGAGGGTTATGTGCCGGTAACGACCATGGCACAGGAGTCTCAGGAGTATCAGGACTACCTGAACGACCCCGATGAGTACAGCATCAAGATAGACGTAACCAATATGTTCCTCGAGAACATCAACAACACATTCGTCACGCCTGTTTTTAACGGTTCTACCTCTCTGCGAAATGCCGCAGCCCAGCTTATCAACAGCACCGTAAAGTCGGTAAGAAGGCGGGAGACCATAGATGATGCGTATTTCGAAGACCTGTATAACGAGGTAACGGCACTTTACAGGCTTGATCAGCTCTCGGCGTCCAGAGACAGCAGGGCGGATCTGGGGCCGCTGCCTGCCGAGTCGAAGGCTTTGCTCATCAGTCTTGGTGTAGTTTGGATAGGAATAGGGGCGTATTTTGCCTGCGATTTGGTAAAAAAGCGGAAAAGGTCCTGAATAAGCTTCAATAAGAAAATAAATGAATTATAATTACCTCGAAGTTTAACGGTGCATAAACTATATCCAAGCTCCGTTAAGAAGGAAGGGTAATATATGAAGGCTATGAAGAAGGTTTTATCCCTTGCAGTTGTTGCTGCAATGGCTCTTTCCGTTTTCGCTTGCTCTGCTGATACTGCTGAGACAACTTCGGGAGAGACACAGGCTGCTGTTGACTACGAGTACATGTCTTATGCTGAGTATGAGGCTGCCGCACTCGACACAGAGGTTACAGTTCTTTGCACCGTAATGGCTACACAGTCATGGTGGGAGGACCAGATCACTGTTTACGCTCAGGCTTTTGACGGTGACGGTGCTTATTTCATCTATAACATGGCTTGCTCCGAAGAGGATTCTGAAGAAGTTGCAGAGGGCGCTACAATCCTTGTAACCGGTTACAAGAGTGAGTGGGAAGGCGAGATTGAGATCACAGACGCTACATTCGAGTTCACAGATCTCGCTCAGGAGAATCCTATGGCTCCGGTAGATCTTACAGCTGACTTTGGTAACGATGATGCTCTTATCGCTAATCAGAACAGAAACTTCACAATGACAGGTCTCACAGTTGAGGCTTCCGGTGATAACGGTGAAGCATTCCTCTATAGCTGGGATGGTTCCGGTTCACAGGGTGATGACCTCTATTTCACAGTTTCCAACGGTGAGACAACAATGACTTTCACAGTTGAGTCTTATCTCACAGGTGCTGACACTGATGTTTATCAGACTGTTGAGGCTTTGAACGTTGGTGACACTATCGACGTAGCAGGTTTCCTCTATTGGTATCAGGGTGCTAATCCGCACATCACAGCAGTAACTGTTAACTGATAACGGTTAGTTAGATTGATATATGGACGGCCGCGGATAGTTCCGCGGCTGTTTTATTGTTAACAAACCATTAACTTCGCAGTCCGAACCTATGAGTTAGAATATAATCAACATAAAGAAAGAGGAGGGCAGACCAATGGGAAATGAGAAGAGATCCGATAAGGATACCCGTTCTGTTTCTCTGGATGAACTTGAGAATGTGGTCGGCGGACAAGGGATTGTGAGTGTTATAGAACCTATCCTCAATGTTAAGCAGACCCTTCCTGAACCAGATAAGAATTGTCATCCGGGAACAAGATAAAGAAACGAGTAAAATACATAGCTTATATACGGACCGGGAGTTGATTCTCCCGGTCTTTTATTATGCTATAATCAGAACATATCAGGAGGTAACGTATTATGGCAGATAAAGAAAAAGAATCAGGCTCACTCGTTGACGAGATCAAGAACGCTCCTTCTGCAAGTGAGATCCAGGCATCTTCTCCATTAGCAGCATCTGAGGCATCCAAGCCTTCCGAGCCTTCCAAGGAAGCTCCCGTGGTTGTAGCTGCACCTGTCGTAGACAGTACTGCCGCCGCTAATATAGAAGCACAGAAGAAGGCTGCCGAGAAGGCTGCCAGAAAGGCTGAGAAGGAAGAGGCCAGAAAGCAGGCCAAGACCGAGAAGAAGGCTAAGAAGGCTGCTGAGTTCCAGGCTAAGATCGAGCAGTGTCCTAAGGACTACAGACCGGTAACGATCGGAGTATTCTTCTGGTGCGGACTACTGTGTGCTCTTCCCGTGATCGGTGTGATATTCACGATTCTCTTCTCCCTGATTCCGAGAAACAAGAACTTCAAGAACTTCGCACGTGCACTTCTGGCATGGTATGTCATCGCACTTATCGTATTCCTCATCTTCGCAGTTATCGCGACTTTTGTAATGGGGCAGTCGATCACAGATTTTATCTGGCCGTTCGAGAAGTTCTTCTCAGACATGGCAAGTGCACTCGGATTCTGATACCGGATACAGCTTATTAAGCAGGGGCTGTCTCAAAAGTAACGAGACAGCTCCTTTGTATTCTTT
>CAMNNN010000132.1 GCA_946545505.1 uncultured Clostridia bacterium | reverse complement strand
AGATATTGGAACTTGATGATCTCGTATGCCGTCTTCTGCTTGAAAAAAAAAGGAAGCTCGACGAGGGCTCCTACAGAACCTAATCTCGATTTGTCGAATCCGTACTCGATATTGCCCTTCGTAGGAACCTGAAGGCCGGTCATAATTCTCATTATAGTTGTCTTACCTGCACCGTTCTTTCCTACAAGGCCGTAGATGTCGCCCTTGTTGATAGTGAAATCAACATTATGAAGAACGGACTTCTTGCCGTAATCCTTGCAAAGCCCCGTGGCTTTTAAGATCATCTCTCCCATATTCTGTCTCCTACAAAAAATTTGACAGTTAAGTATAACACAAAAGAACCGCACCTAAGGCGCGGTCCTTTGAAGATAATCTGTAAGAAAACTGTGTTACTTGGAAAGATCTATGCTTCTGACCTTGTCCCTCACCTGAAGCACCGAAGGCGGGGACACCGACAGCTCGTCGATACCCATCCGGAGGAACCGTTCCGTAAGCGAAGTATCCGCTCCGAGCTCGCCGCAGATGCCGATCCACTTGCCGTTATCATGCGCAGCCTTCGCCGCCATCTCGATCAGTCGAAGCACAGCTTCGTGATGAGTGTCGACGAATCTCTCGATCTTCGGATTCTGTCTGTCGCACGCGAGCGTATACTGCGTAAGGTCGTTGGTGCCGACCGAGAAGAAATCTACCATCGGCGCGAGCTTATCGCTTATTACAGCCGCGGCCGGAGTCTCGATCATGATACCGAGCTCGATGTTATCCGCATACGGGATTCCCTGCGTATCGAGCTCCGCCTTGATGATGTCGCAGAAGCCCATGATCTCGGAGATCTCGCTCTCGGATGTGATCATCGGGAACATGATACCGAGATCGCCGTAAACCGATGCACGGAACAAAGCACGCAGCTGCGTCTTGAATATCTCGGGACGCGTCAGGCAGATCCTTATCGCACGTATACCCATCGCGGGATTCTCTTCGTCGTCGAGATTAAAGTAATCGACCTTCTTATCCGCGCCGATATCGAGAGTTCTGATGATTACCTTCTTCCCCTTCATCGATTCGAGTACATTCTTATAAGCCTCGAACTGCTGCTCCTCCGACGGGAAATCCGAATTCTCAAGATACAGGAACTCGGACCTGAACAGACCGATACCGCCGCCGTCATTCTCGTTGACAAGAGGGATATCCTTGGGTCCTCCGATATTACAGAACACATTGATCTTAGTGCCGTCTATAGTCACGTTATCTTTACCGATAAGTTCCTTAAGACGGTTCTTCTTCTCGAGGTCCTCATCGCGCTTCTTCGTAAGTCTCGCCACAGTATCCTCATCCGGATTCACGAACACTTCTCCCGTGTAGCCGTCGACGCAGATCTGCTGACCGTCGGCAATCCCCTCAAGGAACTCCTTGCCGAGTCCGATAACAGCGGGGATATTCATATTACGTGCGAGGATCGCAGTATGGGAATTGGATGATCCGTAAGCAGTCGCGAAAGCGAGCACCTTCGACTTATCAAGCGAGACCGTCTCGGAAGGCGCGAGGTCATCAGAACATACGACCATCTTATCGCCCGCAAGTTCGCTGCTTGCGCCGTTATCCGCAAGGCAGTTCAGAAGTCTGTCGGAGATATCCTTGATATCCGCGGCTCTTGCCTGGAAATAGCTGTCATCCATGGCAGAGAACTGCGCGGCAAAAGTATCGCGCGCCGATGCCACAGCGAACTCCGCATTGACGAGCTCGCTGTCGATCATGTCATTGATCGCATCGTTATAGTCCTCGTCCTCGAGCATCATCATGTGAACCTCGAAGATCGCGGCTTCTTCCTCGCCTACCTCGGCAAGCGCTTTCTCATATATCGCCTGCAGCTGTTCGGTCGCTTTCTCCTTGGCTGCGGTGACACGCGCCTTCTCAGCCTCGGGGTCTGTTATGCGTACCTTTTCGACGCTCGCGGTCTGCCTTTTAAACACCGACACTTTGCCGATCGCCACGGCACCGTAAACGCCTTTACCCGTATACTTGATCATAGGTATCCTCCTTATCGAAGGTGATTATCTGATAATCAGAGATTCTCGTTCAGGAAAGCCTCGATGGCAGCTGCAGCCGCATCCTCGTCGCCGCCCTCGATCTTGATCGTAACGGTATCGCCGCACTTAACGCCGAGTCCCATCAGCGCCATAAGCTTGGTAGCCGCCGCGGACTTGTCGCCCTTCTCGATAGTTACGACAGTGCCTTCGAACTCCTTCGCCTTCTTGCCGAGAAGTCCGGCGGGACGTGCGTGAATGCCTACGGGATCCTTGATCGTGTACTCGAACTGCTTCATTTTTGTTGTCCTCCTATTTGTAAATATTCTTAAATTCCTGTAATGACGGGTACGACGGTATCGCCCCGGGCTTCGTGATCGTCACGGCGCAGTACCTGTTCGCGAATGCCGCCCCCTTCGTAAGCTCATCTTCGGTCAGCTCCGGCAGATCCTTCACGGTCACGCCTATGGACTTCAGATACCACAGAAGCGATCCGATATAAGCATCTCCCGCGCCCGTCGTATCCACAGCCTTGACTGCAACACCTTCAGTCTGACCCGAAGCCTTAGCTGTCATGAGCACGGCACCGTCTTTGCCTCTCGTGTAAACGATAAGCTTCACGCCCTGTTCGAAAAGCTCATCCGCAGCATCCTTAATATCAGTCTTGCCCGTAATGAACTCTATCTCCTCATCAGACAGCTTCAGTATGTCGGCCTTTGGTATGAACTCCTTTACCGCCGCACGCAGATCCTCTTCGGTCTTCCACAGCGGGAATCGAAGATTCGGATCGAAGCTTATAAGCGCACCCTTGGCACGCGCCTTCTCTATTGCCCCCCTGTGCGCATCCTTCATCGGGAAATCGCCCAGGGACACGCTGCAGAAATGAAGTGCGAAAATGTCTTCGAACATATCGTCACGGATCTCGGAATCTTTAAGCAGCATATCCGCAGAAGGATTCCTGTAGAATGAGAATGTCCTGTTGCCGTTTTCCTCAAGGCTTACGAATGCGAGCGCCGTATTCGCCTCATCGGTCTGTATAACATCGGATGTATCGATACCCGCTTCGCCGAGTTCCTTAAGGATCTTATCGCCGAACGGATCTTTACCTAACTTCGTTAAGATCGCGGACTTACCGGTAAGCCTCGAGAACGCGCCGCACACATTCGCTGGAGCGCCTCCGAGCTTTGGTGCGAACGCCGTGACCTGATCGAACGAACAACCTGTCTTATCGGGAATAAAATCGATAAGAGCCTCGCCGATCGCGACCAGCTTCATCGGCTTATCACCGAGCATATAGACGGTCGCCTTGGCATCACACTCGAAAGTAACATCCGCATCCGGATAGAATCTCGAGCTTAAGACGAATCTGCCGCCGTTGATATAGATTTCGACTGAAGATGTATCGAGGATTATCCTCATATCGTTGAACTGACCGATACTGACCCTTCTTATATCACGCCCGTATCCCCAGCCTTTGCTCTCATCGAACTTAAGGACTGCGGCACCGTCACCGACAGTGATCTCGAAGCCTCCGAAGGATGCACGCGTGAAGTCCTGATCACGGATCACGATATCGCACGGCAAAGTAAGCTCCGTCTTCTGCCCTGCCGCACACCTGATGCGCGAAGAACGAAGATTAACCAACTCATCTATCGGGTTCTGGCAGATGCCGCCGTCATCAGCGACACTTAACACACGAGGCAAAGTAAGACAATGCTGCCACCCGAGTTCCGTCGTCGGATTACTGTAAGGAATATCACCTATTCCCATCCAGCCGATCAGAAGCCTTCTTCCGTCCGGCGTCTCGAATGTCTGCGGAGCATAGAAATCGAATCCGTGATCGAACTCCTCGAAGTCACTTAACTTATCTTCATTAAGCTTAAAGTAACCTGAACTGTAGACATTCTGATTAATAAACTCTTCATGCGGCAAACCCTGCGGCGACAGCCCGAGAAAACTTCTGCCCTCAACAAAGAACAGATCGGGACACTCCCACATGTATCCGAAGTCCGGGACCTCATAAGTCTTAACGAACTTGAAGTTCTCCGGTCCGTATCCTTCATAGTAGAGAACGAGGCCCTTGGAATCCCGGGTCCTCGCACCCAATACCATTTTCCACACGCCGTCTTCGATCCACACCTTGGGATCTCTTACATGGCAGGAACAGTAATCGGGATAATCGGAATTTCTAAGGATTATATTCTTCCCGTTAAGCACACGAGGATCGTCCGTCACCACGTGTATCTGGTTGGCTTCACGGCCCTCGTTGATATAATCATAATCTCCGGGCTTCTTAACGTTGCCCGTATAGAATATGTGAAGCTTTCCTTCATCAACTACGGCACATCCGGAATAGACACCGTTACTGTCCTCCGGGATATCGGGCTCCATTACGATCCCCGTATATTTCCATGACAGAAGATCCGATGACTCCATGTGACCCCAGCATTTCCTTCCCCCGCCGGAAGCGGAGTCGGGCGCATACTGGAAGTACACATGGTATTTGCCCGAATAGAAGCACAGTCCGTTGGGATCGTTAAGCCATCCCTGAGGTGGCTCTATATGCAGTTTTTGTCTCCATTCACTCATTTGCTTACCTTGATAATATCCGTGAGTGCATCGATATCGCCGTCATCAGCAAT
>CAMNNN010000131.1 GCA_946545505.1 uncultured Clostridia bacterium | reverse complement strand
AAGGAGCCTTCTTACAACAAGAAGCCCGGCGAGCAGGAGTTCGATAATGTTCTTCTCCACGCTCCTAACTGCTATATCACACCTCATCTCGGAGCTTCCACAGTAGAGGCTACTGATAAGGTCGGTTCACAGGTAGTTGAGCTCATCGACGGTGCACTTAAGGGCGAGCTCGTTGCAGCTTTGAACCTGCCTTCATTCTCAGGAAGCATCGATGAGATCAAGCCTCACTGCTCACTCGCTGAGAAGATCGGCCGTATGTATTTCCAGGCTGAGGCTACACCCATCAAGAAGGTGGATGTAAGATACAGAGGCGAGCTTGCAGCTAACTCCGGTACAGGCATTATCACGCTCTCCCTCATCGTAGGCCTTCTCAAGGGCATGGGCATCGAGAACGTATCTTATGTTAATGCTCAGGATGCCATAGCCGAGAGCGGCATCGAGGTTGTTGAGACTAAGGATCCTTCCATCGAGAAGTACAACAATCTGATCAACGTTAAGTTCTATACGGAGGACGGACGTGAACTCAAGATCAACGGTACTGTTTATGAGTCCGGACTTGAGGTTATTGTTTCCTTCTTCGGTTACGAGATGAACTGCCCTCTTTCCAATAATGTACTTGCCATCAAGAACAACGACGTTCCCGGTGTAATCGGAAGAATCGCTACTATCCTCGGTAAGCATAACATCAACATCTGTTCCATGTACTGGGGCAGAAAGGCTCACGACGGTTCCGACAACCAGTATGCTCAGGCATTTGTAGCAGTCGAGCAGCCTGTTACTCAGAAGATCATCAGCGAGCTTGAGAGTGCAGATGACGTTCTTAAGGTATCGCTGCTTGAGTTTGACTGATTAAGTTGAAGTACCATTTTAAGAATAAATCAGGTTGGATGAACGACCCCAATGGACTTGTGTTCTATCGGGGTCGTTTTCACGCCTTCTTCCAGCATTATCCGCATGCGCCCAGGTGGGGGCAGATGCACTGGGGACACTGTGTCTCCGATGATCTGATCACATGGGAAGAGCTCCCGATAGCTCTTTATCCGGATATGCCTTACGATAACGGCAGCAACGGAGGATGTTTCTCCGGTTCCGCCATAGAGAAGGACGGAAGGCTCTACCTGTTCTATACATCCGTTGATGAGGAAGGCAATCAGACTCAGTCTATAGCCTTCACTGATGACGGACTTAATTTCTCCAAATACGAGGGGAACCCGGTCATAAGAGATAACCCTCTGGGTGACAACAAGGAGTTCCGCGACCCGAAGGTATTCGCTTATGAGGGCGGATACAGGATGGTGGTAGGTGCCGGTGCTCATAACACGGGTGCCATTCTTCTTTACAAGTCGCAGGATCTTCTTCACTGGGATTATGCCGGACCTCTTCTTACAGACGGAAGATTCGGGAACATAATAGAGTGTCCGAATCTGTTCCCGGTAGAAGACAGGTGGGTGCTGATGTTTTCTTCCATCAAGGCCATGCCGCACAGGGTTATTTTCGCTGTGGGAGAGTTTGACGGCACCGTATTCACGCCAGAAGTCCCTGACGGCCAGCCCGATTCGTGGCCTTACTTTACCATCGAGACCGGCCCTGATTTCTACGCGCCGCAGATACTGGAGGCTCCCGACGGCCGCATGATCAACATCGCGTGGATGTATAACTGGAACCGTCACGCGGACAAGGGGCAGATACAGGTGGGAGCATTCACTTTCCCCCGCGAAATGAGTTTCGACAGGGCAGGCAGACTTACGATGCTTCCCCTGACCGAGGGCATGCACCTGCTTAAGAAGGAGTCGTCATTCGTGGTCTACGAGAGCGGGCTTCTTAAGGTGAAGTTTAACGACAGGACCGTACTGGAAAGACCGTACGCTCACGAGCCTGATGTACTTACTCTGGAGGACGTCGGATGTGTGGAATTGTTTATTAACGGGGGAGTCGAGAACATCACGGTTTATGTGTGTTAGAATAGGTGCATGATCAGCGTAGTTTTATTGGCATACAGAGAGGAAGAGAGCCTGACGCTCCTGTTCCCGAGACTTATCAAAGAGCTTGATTCTCTTAACGAGGAATATGAGATGATAGTTGTCGATACCGCGCAACCTCTGGATAATACCAAGGGCGTATGTGAGAAGTTCGGCGCGATATATGTGAACCAGGAAGAGCCCGGCTTCGGCGGCGCATACCGTAAGGGTATCTCCGTCATGAAGGGCGATAAGATGCTCGTGTTGGACAGCGACGGTTCGCATAATCCTATCTATATTCCCGACATCTACAACAAGTACATTACAGGTTACGATGTTGTCATCGGTTCGCGCTATACCAAGGGCGGCAAGACCGAGGACAAGGTTACTTCCAGGATCATGTCCCACATCCTGAACGGTGTTTTCCGTATCGTAACGGGAGTTAAGGCTAAGGATCTGTCCACGAACTTCAGAATGTACCGTGCGGATGTACTCCGTGAGATCAAACTCACATCCACGAACTACGATGTCCTCGAGGAAGTATTGCTTCTCATGAAGCTTAAGATCGGTAAGGGATTCAAGGTCGGCGAGATACCGATCACCTTCAATAAGAGGATCGCGGGAGAGTCGAAGCGCCGGCTTATTCCTTTCATCATAAGCTACATAAAGACGATGTTCAGACTCATAGGGATCAGAATAAAGAGAGCGTAATCAACATAACGCTCCTTTTATGTTGTATAAGCGACATTTGTATATATCATTGTCCGTTGTTCTTGTCTTTTCATGATGGTTTCATATTACTGACCAAAATGAAAGGAATATAGATCAGGTTAATGAACAGAAATATTATCAAGTTAGCAGCATCTGTATTAACTGTCTCGCTCGGGCTCTCGCTTTTTACAGCATGCAGCCACGGGAATCCAGCTTCTTCCGTTGCCGGACAGACATCGGTCACCGGCAATACCCTCTGGTATGATGTGGAAACATCCGTCATTGCCGATGACGCCGATCTTTCCGATTATTTGTACCGTTACAGACAGTTCGCAGGGGTCTGGGATGATAAACTTGTATTCCGTACGTCTTCATCGTATCTTCCCGATGGTCAGGATGAGGCCTGCGGTCTGGAAGAGCTCTCGTCTTATGACCTCGACGGAAATCTCATAGCACATTCTGAACTGACGGAGCAGATAAGCAGCTTTGACCTCGGTGCTTCCGTCATGGTCTATGACACTGAGAAGACTGCAGATGGTATCAGAGTTATCTACTATATATATGATGAGGACTATAACACTATAGGTTCGTTCGCGTCTCTTTGGGATGTGAATACGGGGGACCTCAGTGAAGCCATTTCTTTGGAGAATTCACTCTATTCAGAGGAACTGGGCACAAGCGTGCCTCTGCGTACTTTTCCGGTCGGTGATAAAACAATCGAATTCTATTATGTCTGGAATGAACAGTGTGACAGCATACTCCTTGTTAAAGACTCCGACGGCAGTGAAACCCTGATTGATCTTGCTGAGAAACTTCCTGCTGTTGACGTAGACAGAGTCAGTGATATTCCCGTAATAACGCAGACGGGGGAGGGTAAGGCTCTCGTGTGTCTGGGTATGTATAACGACATCATTTATCTTGACATGGATCTTAATACATTAGAGGTTTCTGTAAGCCAGGATGATTACAGCTGGCTTGATGACAGCGTGCCTGATATCAGATATGTCGACGGCCTCGGATGCATCGTTATCAACGGAGACGGAATCTCGAGCATTGATTTTGATGGTCAGCAGCTGATCGATATATTGTCTTATTCAAACTGCAACGTAAACAGATATGTTATGGATGATTTCTATCCTGTTATGGCAACTGAGGACCGCGTCGTTATGACCGGTGTTATACAAGAGCCGTATGTACCGGGAACCTCTGCTTCAGATGAGATTGGCATTATGGTATTTACCAAGGCTGACAGCAATCCCAACGAGGGTAAGACTATCATCAGAATTGCTTCTATACCCGGTTATTCATATGCCCTATGCGATGCGGTATGCCGTTTTAACGACCAAAGCGAGGAGTATTTCGCTCAGTTTGATACAAGATATGAGTTAACGGAATACACTGACAGTTTATCGGCTGGTTACGGCTTCGATACTCTCGGAGCACTTTGCAGGGATGTTAATGCTGATCTCGGCAATCAGCTGTCCGTTGATCTGCTTGCAGGAGAAGGTCCCGACATTATTATCGGAGGCGCGGCCTACAGTCAGCTTAACAATCCGGATTATCTTATTGATCTTACGGACTACATTAATACTAATTTTGCCGAGTCAGATTACTTTATGAATGTTATCGATGCTTCTGCGGCGGCAGGTGCAGTCTATCAGCTGCCTGTATCATTCTGTGTGGCCGGTATCGCGGCACATTCTGAAGACATAGCGCCCGGTCAGAGAGGGTTTACTTTTGATGAGTATGCAGCCTTCGTATCCGGTCCCTGTAATGGAGCAGATCCTCTTCAGTATGGTAAGAACGACTACTTCATCATGCTGATGAATGAAATGAAAGATTATATGATCGGCTCTGACGGTTATTTCGAGTTTGATAATGATGCTTTCAGAGCCCTGGCGGGATTTGTTGACCAGCATGTGAATAATCCTCTGGAACTTGAGGATGAAGGATACTATTTCCCTGAAGATGATACAGACTGTGAGATGGTTATCA
>CAMNNN010000130.1 GCA_946545505.1 uncultured Clostridia bacterium | reverse complement strand
ATATTCTCCAACATTCGAAGTATGTCATTCTCGTTGGCAAGTATATACGAATCTTCAGCCTTTATATTGGTAACAAGTTCTTTATCATCAAAAAGGAAGTTACCTCTTACCCTGGCAACGATATCCTCTGAGATTTCCTGTACATTTACTATCGTCTTTTTTACGGTATACGATCCGCTTCGTGACATATCCATCTTCGAGATAGACAGCAGATTCTCAACAAGAGTTGTAAGTCTTGTCGTCTCGGAAATGATGACGTCTATCGCGCCGCTTTTCTGATCCTCATCAAAAATACCGTACTTGATTCCTTCGGCATAACCCTGAATAGACATAAGCGGAGTTCTTAATTCGTGAGATGCATTCTGAAAGAAAGTCTTCTGCTCTATATCCGCCTGTTCAAGCTTATTAGCCATTATATTCATGTTCGCACCAAGATTGGACAGCTCACGTGTCATGATGTGACCTTTAACCGGAGTGAAGTCACCCTTACCTACACGGGATGCGAATTTCGACAGCTTTCTTGTAGAGAAGAACAGCGGGAATGCCAGGATAAGACTTATCACGGTGGATACAAGTACAGCTACTATGATTGCTCTGAAGATGGCTACATTGATTGCTGTAGTGAAGTTATAGTAAGAGCTTGTATCGATATAGACAAGTAGATAATACTGATCATATTCATTCTCATCTTCATAACTTGAATATTCTACATTGATAAACTTGTAATACACGAGGTTGTTATCAACAAGAGTGCTCCTTGTGTCATTAGATGAGATTGTCTTGTAGTGGGACATATTATCAATGATAGTGCTCAGGTATTTCTCAGCACGGTTTCTTGATGATACCGAATATGACGCCGTCGGCCACAGAACATTAAATCCGTTGCCTGATACATCATCTTCGAACAGTACGATAGAAGCCTCATTCGAAAGATCCGAGGACGATACGATTGAGTTAAGAAGGTTGGTTCTTATCTGTTCCTCGTCACCGGATTCGGGGGTAATAGAGTTTCTGAACGCCTCAGCGAATGACTGACATGAATTAACGGCATTATTGATTCTGTTTTCACATTCATATGCGATATAGTTCTGCATAATGAAGTTACTGGATACCCAGATGAACAGTCCGGTAACCAATGTGATCAGAAGCAATGAAAGATATATATGAACGAACAAAGGCAGGCGGATAGGCCTGCCTGTCTTGTGATCATTATGATTTCTGTTACTCTCCGCCTTCATCGGAATCCTGTTCAGACTTATCAGTCAGTCTGAAACCATATCCCCACACTGTGGAGATCCTCGCATCAGAATCGCTGATCTTCTTTCTTAATCTCTTTACCGTGTCATCTGCAACACGTGTCTCTATCTCAGTCTCATAACCCCAGATCTTATCGAGAAGCTCAACTCTCGGAACAGCTCTGTCACTGTTGATCATGAGATATGTAAGAAGCGTGTACTCGTTAGGAGTCAGACTTAATTCGCTGCCCTTAAGTGTGGCCGACTTTGTCTTCCTGTTGATCTTGATATCGGCGAATACCAGTTCTGAATCTGATGCATCAACACTTATACTGTGTGAAGCCTCGAGTCTGGCGAATATAGACTTAACCTTTGTAACAAGTTTGATAGGACTGAAAGGCTTGGTAAAATAATCGTCACTTCCAAGATTAAGGCCCTCGATATAATCGGCATCAGAATCTCTTGCCGTAAGCATAATGATCGGAACATTACTGATCTTTCTTATCTCCGTAAGGATAAAGAATCCGTCTCTTCCGGGCATCATAACATCGAGAATGATAAGATCGCACGGATTAGTTATGAAACGCTTGAGCAGATCATCACCTGTCGGGAAACCGTAGATTATATATCCCTCACGCTCAAGAAACGACTTAAGCAGATTTCTGATATTATCATCGTCATCAGCAATGTAGATTATTTTGTCCATATATCACCTTTATCATTTAAGTATATACATTTTACATAATAATAAAAATATGAAGTTCTCCATTTGGTGAAATATTGAGGAAAATAAAAAGACGGGCCGCAGAATGCCCGTCTTCTTATGGGTGATTGCCAACTCATAAACAAATAATACTAACTAAGGTAAAAATTCTAGATTATTTACTTCGCAACATCAGTTGCACGAGTCTCACGGATGATATTAACCTTGATCTGTCCGGGATAATCGAGTTCATCCTCGATCTTCTTACAGATCTGTCTTGCCTTCAGGATCATCTCCTCATCGTTAACCTTCTCAGGTTCAACAATAACTCGGATCTCACGTCCTGCCTGAATAGCATAACTCTTCTCGACTCCGTCAAAGCTTGTAGCAATCTCTTCGAGCTTCTGGATTCTCTTGATGTATGTCTCAAGATTCTCTCTTCTAGCTCCGGGTCTTGCTGCAGAAATAGCATCAGCAGCAGCTACGAGAACAGCCTCAGCTGTCTTAGCCTCCACGTCGCCGTGATGAGATTCAACTGCATTACAGATGATATCTGATTCGTGATACTTCTTAACGATATCCGTACCGAGCTGTACATGTGTACCTTCCTGTTCGAAGTCTACAGCCTTACCGATATCGTGGAGAAGTCCGGCTCTCTTGGCGAAATTAACGTCAAGGCCCAATTCACCGGCCATCATACCTGCAAGTGAACTTACTTCGATAGAATGCTTCAAAACATTCTGTCCGTAACTCGTGCGGTATCTAAGCTTACCCAGAAGCTTGATAATTTCGGGGTGAAGGTTCATGACGCCAGTCTCATAGGCTGCTCTCTCACCTTCCTGCTTAATTGTCTGGTTAATTTCCTTCCTGGCCTTATTAGCCATCTCTTCGATTCTAGCCGGATGGATTCTTCCGTCGGAAACAAGTTTCTCGATCGTGATCCTGGCGATCTCTCTTCTGATAGGATCGAAGGACGAGAGGATAACTGCTTCAGGAGTGTCATCAATAATAAGGTCTACTCCGGTGATAGTCTCGATTGCTCGAATATTACGGCCTTCACGACCGATAATTCGACCCTTCATCTCGTCATTAGGAAGGTTAACAACAGATACTGTGGCTTCCGATACATAATCAGACGCATATCTCTGAATGGATGTGACAATGATATCTTTAGCGATCTTGTCAGCTTCCTGCTTGGTCTTCTCTTCCATCTGCCTGAGCATTACTGCCATATCATGGCTGTACTCTTTCTCCGCTGCATCAAGAACAAGGTTCTTGGCCTCGGCAATGGACAATCCTGAGATGTTCTCAAGCTCATGCTCTTTCTTGATCTCAAGTTCCTTCGTCCTCTCGACGTTCTTCTGAGCCTCTTCGAGCTTAACTTCGTACATAGCACGCTTATTTTCTGCGATAGCGAGCTGCTTCTCAACGTTGTCTTCTTTCTGCTCAAGCTTGTTTCTCTCTCTTGCAAGTTCCTGTCTCTTCTCTCTTACGTCGTGTTCAAGTTCGACGCGAGCCTTAGAGATCTCTTCCTTTGCCTGCAATAAGAGCTCTCGCTTGCGATTCTCCGCATCCTTCTGGGCTTCCGCCTCGATTCTTTCAGCTTCTGCTTTCGCCTTTACCGAATCGTCTTCAAGCTGCTTCTGCTTTACAGACAATCCGAGTTTATAGTACATATGCACACCGATAAAACCGATAAGGATACCGAGAACCAATCCAATGATTAAAAATAACCACTGCATGTTGGTACTCACCTCCAATATAAAGTTGTCAAAGAACATTTATAGACTATGTTTAGCCATTAGTTATAATAAAAATAAATTAAATGAGTGTCAAGGACGATAAAATGCAATTTAACCACGTTGTAACAAGTAATGAGCACGGCAGAACCCTTAAATCGGTTATGTCTCACGAGCTTAACATGAGTTCCACCATGATCAAGAGGATTAAGCTGTACGGAACACTTGAAGTCAACGGCATTCACGCCACGGTAAAGCAGGTCCTGAATGAGAACGATGTCATTTTCGCTTCCTACGAGGACGATGTCGGTGAACTTAACCGCGTCGAAAACATACCCATTCTCTATGAAGACAATTACTTTGCCGTTATAAACAAGCCTTCCGGCATGGTAACGCACCCCGTACACGGGCACCTCGATGACTCCCTGCTTACGCTGCTTAACAGCACCGACAAGCCTTTACACCCTGTAATGCGCCTGGACCGCGAGACTTCGGGCTTACTTATTGTCGCTAAGACAGGACATATTCACAAGCTTTTCACCGAGCAGAAGATAAGAAAAGTATATGCCGCGGCTGCTTACGGCCTTTTTGAACCTGAGGAAGGCATTATTGACCAGCCGATCAGAAGGCGCCCCGGTTCAGTGATGATACGAGATGTTTGCTCTATCGAAGACGAAGGCGCACATGAGTGTCTTACACTGTATAAGACACTTGCTTACGATATAGTTAAGAATATATCTCTTGTTCAGTATGAGCTTAAGACCGGAAGATGCCACCAGATACGCGCACATTCCTGTTATAACGGTCATCCTCTCGTAGGGGACGGACTATACGGTCCCTGCTCTATTGATAATCCTACCGATTTATATCCAAATGCATCTGAAATCGACAGTGAATGCGGCCGTCTTGCTTTACATGCCCGTTATATAAGCTTTATTCACCCCGTCACAGGTGAACAGATGGAGTTTACAGCTGATATTCCGGCTGAGATTACCGGATTAAGCCCGGAATTCGGCGATCATCTTACGTGTCAATTCATTGGAT
>CAMNNN010000129.1 GCA_946545505.1 uncultured Clostridia bacterium | reverse complement strand
GAAGACTTCATCATTTCCGATGTTTCAGATATATTCTAATTCGGTATAATTACAATTTTGGTGAATTAAGAAGAGGTAGCTTTTCTGAATATGATAGTTGGTTAAGCCCGGGATCACTGGTTTCCGGGCTTTTTTGATAAATCCTGTTATAATTTCTGAGGATATTTTGGGGCTTATGAATTTTTATATCCTTTTTTGAATACAATGTTGAGGATATATTTTGCTATTCAGGTTTTATGTCCTCGTTGGTTCATTATCACAAACACCATTCATAGATACCCTGCCATTTGACCCTACTTACTTCCCTATATCTATAATACTTTGATAATCAAAGTATACGCATAAAAAGAAACTACAGCTTCCGCTGCAGTCTCTTAATGATATTTACCTATATGATTATCAGATCTGATCGAGAGCCTGCTTGATATCGTTGATGATGTCGTCAGGATCCTCGAGACCTACACTGAATCTGATGAGGTCAGGAGCGATGCCCGCCTCCTTAAGCTGCTCATCAGTGAGCTGTCTGTGTGTATGTGATGCAGGATGTAAAAGAAGTGTCTTACAGTCTGCAACGTGTGTTGCAATAGTTGCGAACTTCAGTGAATCCATGAACTTGATAGATGTCTCACGGCCGCCCTTAACGCCGAAGCAGAGAACGCCGCAAGTGCCGTTAGGACAATACTTCTGAGCGAGTTCATAATTGGCATCAGTCTTAAGACCGGGATAATTAACCCATGCGATCCTGTCATCGGATGCGAGATACTCAGCAACCTTCTGAGCATTCTCACAGTGTCTTCTTACACGTACTGCAAGAGACTCGAGACCCAACTGAATGTAGTAAGCGTTCTGAGGAGCCTGAATGCATCCGAAGTCTCTCATAAGCTGAGCTGTAGCCTTTGTGATATAAGCGCCCTTACCGAACTTAGTTGCATATGTGATTCCGTGATAAGACTCGTCAGGTGTTGTAAGGCCCGGGAACTTATCAGCGTGAGCCATCCAGTCGAAGTTGCCGCTGTCGATGATAGCACCGCCGACTGATGAAGCGTGTCCGTCAATGTACTTTGTTGTTGAATGAGTTACGATGTCGCAGCCCCACTCGAAAGGACGGCAGTTAACGGGAGTCGCGAATGTGTTGTCGATGATGAGCGGAACACCGTGATCGTGAGCGAGCTTGGCGAACTTCTCAATATCGAGAATATTAACAGTAGGATTAGTGATAGTCTCACCGAATACGCACTTTGTGTTGGGCTTGAAGTACTTGGAGAGTTCATCATAAGACAGTGACTGGTCAACGAATGTGCACTCGATGCCCATCTTCTTCATTGTTACGCCGAAGAGATTGTATGTTCCGCCGTAGATTGATGATGAAGCGATGAAGTGATCGCCTGCTTCACAGATGTTGAATATAGCGAAGAAGTTTGCAGCCTGTCCGGAAGATGTGAGCATTCCTGCAAAACCGCCCTCCATGGCGCAGAGCTTTGATGCTACAAAGTCGTTTGTTGGATTCTGAAGTCTGGTATAGAAATATCCAGAAGCCTCAAGATCAAAGAGCTTTCCCATGTCGTCGGAAGTATCGTACTTCCAGGTTGTGCTCTGCCAGATAGGTACCTGCCTCGGTTCTCCGTTACCGGGCTCATAGCCTGCATGTAAACATTTGGTATCAATGCTGCTCATTATGCTTCTCCTTCTTCCTCGAGATCTCCCGAGATATTCATTTTACTTATTACAACCGAAGGACAGAAATACTCTCCCTTTCCTTCGGGCACAGCTATTGTATCACTACCTGTTGCGATAATCTTCTTCAAAACATCATAGAAGTTATCCGCAACGGTAATCTGTTCTACCGGACGGCTGATCTTGCCGTCTTTGATAAGGAAGCCCTCGCAGAAAAGCGAGAAGTCTCCGCTTATCTTGTTGACTCCTGCATGAAGTCCGTTAAGTTCCGTTAAGTAAATGCCGTCCTTAATCCACTCGCAGAGTGCGTCAAAATCCTTTTCGCCGGGGGTGATGACGACGTTAGTTATGCCGACGCCGACAGGTGCCGAGAAAGCACCCTTAAAGCCGTTTCCCGTGGATTTTGTTCCTGCCTTGTGTGCTGTCTTAAGGTTGTAGAGAGCCTTTACGAAGACACCTTTGTCTATGAGAGCCTTGGACTTAGTAAGAACGCCCTCGGAATCGAAAGGAAACTTAAGCAATGCCTTGTCATACATGGGTTCTTCTCTCATGGTGAAAAGATCGGAAGCGATAACTTCTCCTTCTTTGCCTGCGAGAAGCGAGAGTCCCTTCTGCATCGAATATGATGAGAAATTACTCATGAAGGTACTTAACAGGGAGACAAAAGCCTCGCTGTCAAAGATTACCTTGTACTCACCGGATTCAACGGAAGAACCGCCGAACTTGGACAGAAGCTTCTTCTGAAGCTTGCTTAGGAATTTATCGTGATCAAACTTGTCGATGTCGTTTCCGAACCAGTAGTGTCCGCCGGTCTTTACAACTCCGTCTTTCTCGGCTCTTGCCTCGGCAAAGATGCTTATGTAATCGGAATCCTTGTACGAGTAAAGTCCCTTGGAGTTTACGGAAACTGAAGGACCCGTTCCGCATGAGACTGAAAGATAATCAACAGCCTTAATAAGAGGCGACAAAGCAAGAATGTCCTTCTCAAGCTTAAGTCCTACTGAAGCGAACTTATCGTATGTATTCTTATCGTAAGTACCGCTTAACTGTATGCTCTCGAGGTGTGCGTGATCAGGATCGCAGTAAATGAATTCCTCATCCTCATCATCCAGAACCTCACAGTTCTCCATAGCGGTCTTCAGCATGAAGTTCATACCTTCTTCGTCGGGCGAAGATGTGAAGGAACCGCCCATCTGGCCATTCTTCTTCCCTCTGAAGCCTACTCCCTGCATAGTTGAATTCTCATAGGAAGAGACTTCGCCGTTAAGAATGTTGATCTCCATAGATGACGAACTCATGAAGCATGCTTCGGCTTCTTCAAAACCATATTCAATCGCCTTATCAATGAGGTCCTTTATGTATTTCTTCTGAAATTCGATATCCATGATCAGGCCTCCCTTCCGCCGACTAGTATCGAGGATACTCTTATTGTAGGCTGACCTACAGTTACGGGAACGCCGCCTGAGATGGAGCCGCACATGCCGGCTGCAAGTTCAAGGTCGTTGCCGACTCTGTCGATGTTAAGGAGTATCTCCTGTCCCTTACCGATCAATGTTGCACCTCTTACCGATTCAGCAATCTTGCCGTTTCTTATCATGAAGGCTTCCTCGGCAGCGAAGTTAAATTCACCTGTAGCAGTATCCACGGAACCGCCGCCCATCTTCGAGCAGTAAAGTCCGTATTCCGTATCAGCGATAATATCCTTGGGATCATCCTTGCCGTTCTCGATATAAGTGTTGCTCATTCTTGAAGTAGGAGCATATGTGAAGTCCTGTCTTCTGCCGCAGCCTGTAGGCTCACAGCCCATTCTTCTGGCACCGAGATCATCTACGAGATAATTCTTGCAGATACCGTTCTCGATAAGCTGAAGATCAGAGGATTCTCTTCCCGTATCATCAGTAAAGTATGAGCCCCACTCCCCTTCTATTCTTGCGTTGTCGCGGGCGGAAACGACATCGGAGGCGATCCTTTGACCGAGCTTATCGGTAAAACAGGAAGCCTTAATGCCGACTGCGGTTGATTCAAGCGCGTGACCGCACGCTTCGTGGAATATTACTCCGCCGAATCCGTTGCCTATTACAACAGGCATCTTCCCGGAAGGAGCATAACCTGCATTGATCATGTGGATAGCAGTCTCACAGCAGTCCCTTGTCTTATCTATGATCGGATACTCATTAATGAACTCATATCCTCTCATCGTTCCGGGAGCAATGCGTCCGGTCTGCTTCTCGTTGCCCTTGGAAGCAACAGCCTCAACGGAGATCCTGATTCTTGTCTGGGATTCTTCCTTATTGAAGCCCAAGCTGTTAACGATATGAATGACCCTGTTGGATGTGGAATATGAAGCCGCAGCCTGCGTGATCAGTTCATCATAATTCATTGCATAATCAGACGCTTCACGGAGAAAATCGATATTTTGCTTCTTAGAGACAGTGAGCGGATCGATATTAAGAATTGAGGGCGATGATTTGCTTAACGCCTCGAGGTTTTTGATATCTGCGCTCTTCCCTCCCTTCAATGCTGCTGATGCTTCCTTAGCGAGCTTTATGAGTGCTTCCTCGGACTTATCGCAGGTGTAGACATAGACGACATTTGTTCCCGCCATGAGTCTTATTCCGACGCCGTAATTGATGCCGGAAGATGCTCTTGTTGTCTTGCCGTTCAGTAACCCGACGGAAGACGACTTAAGTTCCTCTTCAAAGATCTCGGCAAAGTCGGCATTACCGCTCATTGCCGCTTCTATTATTCTTGAAGCTGATGTATCACTTAACAATTTCAATACCTCTTTATCTTGCGCGATGTATTCTTCTCGAATTCTTCCTTACGTAGAACCGTCTTCTTAATCTTCTTGTAGTTTACGAGCTTGTCGTTAACCTTATCCACGGCATCCTCGAGTTCCTTCTGGATCTGCTCGTCTGTCGCGTCCTTGCCTAGGTTCTGCTCTACCCAGTCCATATCC
This sequence comes from uncultured Clostridia bacterium, assembly GCA_946545505.1. Taxonomy (GTDB): domain Bacteria; phylum Bacillota; class Clostridia; order Saccharofermentanales; family Saccharofermentanaceae; genus Saccharofermentans. The sequence continues at coordinate 135 of CAMNNN010000129.1, read as the reverse complement.
GGGAAGATAGTTGCCACGATGATGATGTCATCCTTCTTCTCGTCATGGATTCCGGTTACGACACTCTCGGCTACCCTGTCATCGAGTGACAGCAGGTATTCTATCTCCTCTGGGAAAACATTCTTGCCGTTAGCT
>CAMNNN010000128.1 GCA_946545505.1 uncultured Clostridia bacterium | reverse complement strand
AGGTGCGATCTTGTCCATCTTCTTTCTCAGGTAGGAGATGTTGACCATTACGAGGTGGTTGTCGCAAGGTGTGTCGTCACCCCACACGTGGGAATAGATCCTGGCGAAAGGAACGATGACATTCGGTGTCTCTGCGAGAAGTCTTAAGATATCGAACTCTCTGTTAGTGAGGTGAACAGGAACATCCTTGAGTGTAACCTCACGTGTCTTGATGTTGATCTTAAGGGGCGGGAACTCCATGAGGAATCCTTCGGACTTCATATTTCGTCTGATATGAGCGTTGATACGAAGTGAAAGCTCGGGGAGGGAGTAGGGCTTTGTGATGTAGTCATCAGCGCCGGACTTGAATCCCGTTACCTTATCCTCTGCCTGCTCTCTTGCCGTAAGGAAGATGATAGGAGCATTGGAATATACCTGGATCTTGGGAGGAAGCTCGAATGCATTTCCGTCAGGAAGCATTACGTCGAGAACGATACAATCGAAGTTGTATGTCTGAACCTTCTCCATTGTCTGTGCAATATTGGTTGCTGTCGAGACCTCATAGCCCTCGCCTTCGAGGAACGCCTTATTGATCTCGAGAATATCTGTATCGTCATCTACAAGAAGAACTCTGCTCTGATCCATGTTAAACCTCCTGATATGACCTGTATCAAGGCCGTTTTTATCATATTCAATTCTTTTGATAATTTATAATATGGATTATAACATCAATACTCAAAAATACAACACACTTAACAGTTTGTTTATATAATATAGAGGTATGAAACGAACAATTTTTCACATAGATCAGAACTGCTTCTTTGCCTCCGTCGAGATGGTTGCTCATCCGGAGCTGCGCAATGTTCCCATGGCTGTCACGGGCGATGCCAGCAAGCGACACGGTATTATCCTCGCGCGAAATGAGCTCGCGAAGCAGGCTGGAGTCAAGACCGCAGAGGCTATCTGGCAGGCGGAGCAGAAATGCCCGGGGCTTGTGAAAGTAAGTTCTCATTACGATAAATACGCCTTCTACTCGGCGAAACTGCGTGCCCTTTATGAGGAGTATTCGGACAGGGTCGAGCCTTTCGGCATGGATGAGTGCTGGGTGGACATGACGGACGTCATCGGTGACCGTGCTCCCGGGCAGCTTGCTGACGAGATAAGGCGCAGAGTACGTGAGGAGTTCAAGCTTACGTGCTCGATCGGAGTCAGCTTCAACAAGATCTTCGCGAAGCTCGGCTCCGACTACAAAAAGCCCGATGCCACCACAGTCATAACAGAAGAGAATTTCCGCGATATCGTGTGGCCGCTTCCTGCCGCGGACCTGCTTTTCGTCGGGGGCGCGACGGCATCGAAACTTACTGAGGTCAACATCAGGACCATAGGCGACATTGCAAACACTTCCCGTGAGTTCATGGCAGACTACCTGGGAAAGCCCGGCGAAATGCTCTGGCTCTACGCGAACGGCATAGACGACACTCCGGTAGCACCTTCAGACGAGAAAAGACAGTACAAGTCGATCGGCAATTCGATGACTACTCCCAAGGATATTCTTACCAGAAGACAGGCGTGCGGCACATTCCGTACATTGAGCGCTTCGGTGGCTTCGAGACTTCGTAAACACGGCCTGCTCGGATGCAATGTTGCCATCACCGTGCGCGACAAGGATCTGTTCACGTACGAGCATCAGAAGACTTTGTTCGAACCTACCAACAGCGAGAAGGTCATCTACGATACGGCGATGGAATTGTTTGATGAATCCTACGACTGGCACACGGCTATAAGAAGTGTCGGCGTCAGATGCGCGAAGGTGATCCCGGAGGATTCCGGTATTCAGATGTCGTTGTTCTCCGAGACGCAGGAGAAGAAGGACGAAGACAGTAAGTTAAGTAAGGTCATAGATGATATCAACAGAAGATTCGGCGAAGGCACGGTCAAGAGCTGTGCTTCGATGGAAGGCATCATGTCGCCCAATTATGATCCTGAGTTCTACGACGGCGGGATAACCGAAGGCAAGAGGGACCCGCTCAAATGATCACCGCAGCTGCTCATTATAAAGACAGATTCGGTCACAAGATGTATAAGGCTGCGATCAGCCTGGATGTTACATGTCCGAACAGGGACGGTACGAAGGGAACGGGAGGATGCGCTTTCTGTTCGGCGGAAGGTTCCGGAGAATTCGCTTCTTCATGTAAGCTTCCCGTAAGCGTACAGATAGATGAAGCAATCAGAAGACTTGCGAGAAAGGTTCCCGCGGACACCGGATATATCGCATACTTTCAAAGCTTCACCAGCACATACTGTGACGCAGATTACCTTAGAACGAAACTTAATGAAGCGGCATCTCATCCCAAGGTCGAAGCGATCTCGGTGGCGACGAGACCTGATTGTATTCCTCCTGAAGTGCTGGATGTGTTAAGCGATACTGCGAAGAAGATTCCGCTTTATACAGAGCTCGGACTTCAGACTTGTGATGACAAGGTGGCGGCAGACTTCGGCCGCGGGTACGAGACGCGCGTTTATGATGAGGCCGTGAAGGCTCTTAAGGAGCGCGGCATCAATGTAATTACGCATGTGATTTTCGGACTGCCCGGAGAGGATAAGGACATGATGCTCAGAAGTGTGAAATACGCGGTCGATGCTGGCACTGACGGGCTTAAGTTCACGTGCCTTTATATCAACAGGGGAACGCGTTACGAGCAGCTTTACAACGAAGGTAAGATTGCGGTTTTGGAGCAGCAGGAGTATTTTGATATTGTAAGTGAAGCGCTCAGGCTGGTGCCGGAGAATGTCGTGATTCACAGGCTCACGGGCGACGGGGCGAAGAAGGTTCTTATCGCTCCGATGTGGACGGCGGATAAGCGCCGGGTAGTTAATTACATCAACAGGAGATTTAAAGATCTGTTATGAAGAAATACATTCTCGAGTACGTCGGAATAATTAATGAATTCATAAATAACGAGATGAAGGATGCGGACGCTGAACGCACGAGGGAAGTGCTTCGCGAGTTCGAGGTCAAGATAGAATACTTTCAGCACGAGAGGCTGATACACCTTATAGTGACCGTGCTTTTCGCGCTGCTCGAAATGGGTTCGCTTTACGTGTGCCTGTTAGCTCCGTCTCTGCCCATATTGATACTATGCGGTATGTTCCTGATACTTCTCGTGCCGTATGTTATGCACTATTATTTTCTCGAGAACAGTGTGCAGGAGATGTATAAGTTAAGAGACCGGATCATCAATTCTCTGTCTGAGAAGAAGTGACCTTATAGTGCTTTAATCCGAAGTCTTTAAGTGATGCCGTGATGTCGCTTCCGAACGCGGAAGTGAACTCACAGTATTCGTCGTAATCAGCTATATCGACGGTGAAGAAAACTTCTACGGGAATTCCGTATCCTGATGACGAACCCTGGGTTCTGCACTGCGTCGCGAATCCCGCCTTATAGTGCGGATCAGCCTTGATCTTGTCTATTACGCTGTGTCTCCAGAGTGTGAGGTTAGTCTGTTCTCCGTCCATCGTTACGGTATCGGGATCGACCGTGATCAGGTACTTAACCTGACGCATCTTGTTGCGGATCGTCTTATGCCAGTTCTTTGATGATGTTGCCATGAATGTGCTGGCTGGCAATGTGTGCATGATGTTGTCAAATCCCTGGATCTTAACGCTGATAAGAGCGATGTCTTTAACTTCGCCTTCGACGCCGAGTGACGGAACGGATATCCAGTCGCCGATCTCGAACATGTGCTCGGAAGTGATCTGAATGCCGGCGACAAGACCTGAAAGAGCGTCTTTAAAAACGATGGACAGAACGGCTGTAAATGCGCCGACACCGGAAATGAGAACTACCGGATTCTGCTTAAGAAGTGATGATATGAGGATGATGCCGAACAGGATGCAGACGGCGACTTTAACTACGGACAATATGCCCTTGATGGGGCGCCTTTTGGAGATGTCCTTGGCCTGGTAAAGGGCATTGATGATATCTATGATTCCGCATGCGAGAAACATGAGGGAGATATTGCAGCCGATCTGTGTGATAGTCGGCAGAAGGTTGTTAAGAAGTACGAAGAAAAAGAAGCATGCTGTCGAAGAAATAGTATTCTTCTCCTTCGCAGTCTTCGCGATGATCTTCATATTCTCGAACCTGGATCTTCCGAGCATGAACTTGTTTATGACTCTTAAGAAGATGTATACTAATCCGGCGAATACCAGAGCGATAAGCAACTGGATAAGTGCCGACATCAATGATGTTGAGATTGTGTCGCCGAACTGTTCTATAAGCCACTGATCAAGCATCTCGTACATAGCGGTACCTCGTTGGAATCTAAGTAATACGATTATACCTTATACTGTTTTCATTCAACAAAAAAGCGGGCCTTCCTGACCCGCAACATATTCATTATAACACGGTCAGATACAGCCTGCCAGTCGCAAAAAACAACAATTTTTTAAGACCGTCTTGTGCCTTGTGTAACATTGTTGTAACACGGTGCGCGTTGTATTATTAAAGTAGCTCCAGGGAATACTGAAGACTGAAGTATTCGGACACGGAGGCCGCCTTACCTTATCTCAAGCGGGCGTGGGGTTGAACCAAAGGGTGACCGGAGGCGAAGCCGGAGAGACGAATCGGGAGACTTGCCAATGGCATCTGATCCCGGGGATACGTAGCAGAGTATTGAGGACAGGAAGGAAATACGAGCACAGCGATTGAAGGAGCGGGTCTTCCGCTTACAAGTCGCAGTTGTAACAGATTAGTTGATTCGGATTTCGATCCGCGAGCTTATGAGATGTCATA
>CAMNNN010000127.1 GCA_946545505.1 uncultured Clostridia bacterium | reverse complement strand
CTGTTGATGACATATGTGATCGAGTTTTGACCCGTTCGGGAAAATACCCAAACTCGTACTCCCCTAATAAGAAAAAATAAGTTAAAATAATTTTATTGTCCAACAACAAAATCATATGGGGGAACAGTATGAACAAAATGGAATTCAACTCACCCGACAGAGCGACGAAGGTCCTGGATGGTCTTTACAAAGACATGGAAAGAAGGATCAACAGCTCTCTTTACGGTCTTTGTCCCGTAGAGATGAGCAAGGCATTTCTTCATATGTGCCATGCACAGTCATGCGGCAAGTGCTCACCCTGCCGTATCGGTCTGGGACAGATGGCCAATCTTATGGATGATGTGTTAAGCGGCAACGCTGACGAGAGCATCCTCGATGTTCTGTCAGAAACAGCTCAGACGATCATTGAGACCGCCGACTGCGCTATCGGCTATGAAGCTGCCGAGATCGCACAGAAGAGCCTTACGGGTTTCCGTGATGATTATCTGTCGCATATAAAGACGGGTAAGTGCTCCTTCACATACGGACAGCCGGTTCCCTGCGTAACCACATGCCCCGCTCATGTTGATATCCCGGGATATGTAGCTCTCGTCAGAGAAGAGCGTTATGCAGATGCTATACGCCTTATCCGCAAGGATAATCCGTTCCCCACAACATGTGGTTATATCTGCGAGCACCCCTGCGAGCAAAAGTGCAGAAGAAACATCCTCGATGATGCCATCAACATCAGAGGCATCAAGAAGATGGCGGCAGAGCTTGCAGGCGATGTTCCCGCCCCTGCCTGCGGACCTTCCACAGGCAAGAAGGTGGCTATCGTAGGCGGAGGTCCCGGCGGACTTTCCGCAGCATACTTCCTCCGTCTCATGGGACATGAGACAACTGTTTACGAGATGCACGACAAGCTTGGCGGCATGCTCCGTTACGGTATCCCTAACTACAGACTTCCCAAGGACAAGCTCGACAACGACATCAAAGTCATTCTCGACACAGGCGTGGAGGTCAAGTACAACGTCAAGGTCGGTAAGGACATCGACGTTAAGACTTTAAGAGACGAATATGATGCAGTTATCGTAACTATCGGTGCATCTACAGATAAGAAACTCGGAATCGAGGGCGAGGATGCCAAGGGCGTAATCTCCGCAGTCGAATTCCTCGAGGCATCCGGATGCGGCGGAGGCGAATCTCTCGAAGGCAAGAAGGTCTGCGTTATCGGCGGCGGCAATGTCTCGATGGATGCCGTAAGAACAGCAGTACGTAAAGGTGCGAGTGATGTAGCTATCGTCTACAGAAGAAGAATTGCAGACATGACGGCTCTTAAGGAAGAGATCGATTCCGCGGCTGAAGAAGGCATCGAGATGATGACGCTGAAGGCTCCTTCCGCCATCATCAAGAATGAAGACGGTACTGTTAAGGGCCTCAAGGTCGTCCCCCAGATGATCAGTGAGATCAGGAACGGCAGAGCCAGCGTTAAGCCTTCTGGCGAAGACGAGTATGTAATCCCCTGTGACATGATCATAGTTGCCATCGGACAGGATATAGAGACGGAGCCTTTCGTTGAGAATGGAATCCCCGTAACCAAGTGGAACACCATCAACACGAAGCCGTCCGGTGATTTCGATGACATCCCCGGTGTATTCTCCGGCGGTGACTGTGCTTCGGGTCCTGCCACCGTTATCAAGGCTATCGATGCAGGCAAGGTCCTCGCGCATAACGTGGATCAGTATCTGGGCTTCAACCACAAGATCACATGTGATGTAGAAGTTCCCGCAGCAGAGATCTCCGACAGAGTTCCCTGCGGAAGAGTCAACCTCACATTAAGACCTTCTTTCGAGCGTAAAGCCGACTTCGAAGGCGTAGAGAATTCCATGACGCATGACGAGTGCATACAGGAAGCAAGCAGATGTTTAAGATGCGATCACTGCGGCTACGGCGCATTCAAGGGAGGCAGAGTAAAAGAATGGTAAGTTTAAGAATAGACAACAAAGAGATCTCAGTAGAAGCAGGCACAACCATCATGGAGGCAGCCTCCATGCTCGGTATCGATATCCCCAGACTCTGCTTCCTTAAAGACATCAACGAGATCGGCGCCTGCCGCATCTGCGTAGTTGAAGTAGAGGGCAAGGACAAGCTCGTTACATCATGTAACACGGCAGTTGAAGAAGGCATGGTCGTCTTCACCAACTCCGCCAAGGTAAGACACCACAGACGTACTCTTATCAAGCTTATCCTCTCACAGCATAACGGCGACTGTTCTTCATGCTCACGTAATCAGAACTGCTCGCTCCAGACGATCTCAAGGGAACTGAACGTACACACAAATCCCTACCGCAAGGAGCTCTCGGACAATACATGGAACAAGAACTTCCCTCTCATCAGAGATGCATCCAAGTGTATCTCCTGCATGCGCTGTATCAGCGTCTGCGAGTCCGTCCAGAAGATGAATGTATGGGAGCTTACCGGTACCGGTGCCCAGTCGATAGTCGCAGTCAGCAAGAACCGTGACATCACAGCAGCGGACTGCGCTTTATGCGGTCAGTGCATAACTCACTGCCCTGTCGGCGCACTCTCCGAGAGAGACGACACCGAGAAGGTCTGGAAGGCTATTGAAGACGAGAACAAGGTAACCGTCGTTCAGGTCGCACCCGCTGTCCGTACGGCATGGGCAGAGAGTCTTGGCCTTGATGATTCACATGCGACAATGGGTCACATTGCAGACGCTCTTAAGAGAATCGGTTTCGATTATGTATTCGACACGACATTCACGGCTGACCTCACGATCATGGAGGAAGGCACGGAGTTCGTTAAGCGCTTCTCCGAGGGAGATACGAAGGATCTTCCCATGTTCACTTCCTGCTGTCCCGGATGGCTGCGCATGATCAAGGCCAAGTATCCCCAGATGCTCGATCGTCTTTCCACGGCTAAGTCACCCCAGCAGATGTTCGGCGCTGTCATGAAGTCCTACTTCGCACAGAAGATCGGCGTTAAGCCCGAAGACATGGTGGTAGTTTCCGTAATGCCCTGCGTTGCCAAGAAAGACGAGTGCACGATGGAACTGTTCTATGAAGAATACGCAGGTCATGATGTAGACATCGTTCTTACCACAAGAGAGATGGACCGCATGATCGTAACTGCAGGAATCGACACAAGCACGCTCGAGAAGATCGAGTGTGACGATCCCATGAAAGAGATTACCGGCGCAGGTGTTATTTTCGGCACGTCAGGCGGAGTTATGGAGGCAGCCCTCAGAAGTGCGCACTTCCTTATCACGGGCAGCAATCCCGACCCCGACACCTTCAAGGATGTCAGAAGCACGCGTGAAGTCGAAGGCTACAAGGAAGCCGAGTACCATATCGGTGATATCACGGTCAAGGCCGCAGTCGTAAACGGTCTAGGCAATGCCGAGGCACTTATCGAGAAACTCCTCGCTCACGAAGTACATTATGATTTCGTTGAAGTCATGGCGTGCCCGGGCGGATGCGTCGGAGGCGGCGGACAGCCTATCCACGACGGACAGGAGTGTGCCACAGGCAGAGGTGCGAAGCTCTACGAGCTCGACAGAAACGAGAAGTACAGATTCTCTCACGAGAACCCGTCCGTAGCACAGGCTTATGAGGAGTATTTCGAGGCTCCTAACTCACATAAGGCCCACATGCTCCTGCATACGGCTCACAGAGCGGACAAATTCTGAGAAAGCAGGAAATACGGCCGATGAAGGTGGAAAATAACAATGTTACAATGAACTCCGCGGGCTTTGTTGTGGTCGCGGATCACGTCCCCGGAGTCATTCAGGAGATCCGTTACCATACCTCGTTCAATTTCATCGGCGAACGCATAGACGGATATGAAGATCCTGTGGCTCTGCTAACGGTTGAAGCCGCCAGAGCCTTAAGCAGAGTTGCCAAAGAGGCGATGGTGCAGGGCTACAGGCTCAAGATATACGATACCTACAGACCCGCGTGTGCCGTAAAGCACTTCGTTCTGTGGGGTATCGAGGACCAGGATATCCGCATGAAGCCTTATTTCTACCCGGACCTTCAGAAACAGGAGCTGTTCTCAAGAGGTTATATCGCGTCCAGATCAAGCCACAGCAGAGGCAGCACGGTCGATCTTACGCTGTTCGACATGAGCACGGGCAAGGAACTCGACATGGGAAGTCCCTTCGACTTCTTCGGCGAGATCTCACACCCCGATTACCGCGGAATAACTGAAGAACAGTACGAGAACCGCATGACACTGCGTAATCTCATGTTAAGACACGGCTTCGAGCCGATAGACTGCGAATGGTGGCATTTCACGCTTAAGGATGAACCGTACCCCGACACTTACTTCGAGTTCCCTGTGTCGACGCAGTATCTAAGAAGATAATCAGCGTCTGAAGATAGTCTTAAACAGCCTGTACATGGGGTTGCGTGCGCCGCCCTTAGGCATTAATACGGGATCTATCTCTTCCGAAGCGGTTTCCCTGCCAGTGAACTTGATGAACTTATCTTCATTCTCCATATTGATCTTAGACTGGAAGTCGATGTATTCCTCGAGGCCCGGCGCCTGATCGAGAGTTACCGATTCCTCATTCTTGTTATCAAGATAATGCGCTACTACCAAAGGCATGTAGACAAGCAGTCCGAAGATGCCCAGTATCAGATTGATAACGAGCATTGAAGACACGAAATACGGCCATCCCAGCGGCTTAAATATAAACGATATCGGCACCGAGATTAAGAGCATGAGCAGGATATACGGCAGTGCGAATTTACCCGCACGCGCGAACGAATGCTTGAATAT
>CAMNNN010000126.1 GCA_946545505.1 uncultured Clostridia bacterium | reverse complement strand
TAAGCTGCGAGGAGAATACTCCGCTTGAGACGAAAGCTATGCTTAACACCGAGGCGCCCGCATACTGGGAAGTGTTTAAGGACATGAAGCATCACGGTTTCTGCGACATGAAGTTCGTTGTGCCCATAAAGGCAATTACGGGTAAGATGGCTCCGCAAATGTTGCATGACTATATGTGCCGCATACACTTAGGATTCTTCGATATGTATCTGAAGAATACGGGCGATGACAGTTTTCTTATAGATGACGGCAACGTCGTAAGATACGACAAGAGGTGACATATGCCCAGAGTAAGCGATGATTATCTTAATGCCAGGAGGCAGGAGATTATAGAAGCGGCACACCGCGTCTGTCTTCGTAAACCGGTCAGTGTGGTGACAATGAGTGACATCATAGCTGAGACCGGTATGGCACAGGGAGGTATATACAGATACTTCGAGGACCTGGACAGCATCTTCAGTGCGATGCTCGCGGATATGCGTGAATCCTTCAACATTAAGGACGAGACCGACCGGATTTTCGATAACGCCGGTAACGAGAGTCCGGCGGAGACGATGAAGAAGATCTTCGGTCTTCTTGCCGCGAAGATGGAAGAGCAACTCATGGACATACAGAAGATCAACTTCGATCTATCCGTAATGGCGATAAACTACCCTGAGCGCACCGCGAAGATAATGGGAGGACTCAAGGGAGAAGGTAACCTCGAGCACCTTGTTAACAGGTCGGCGGAGTTGATGGGGAAGGCGTTAAGCGAAGGCACGGTCAATCCCCGGGTGCCGGTAAAGGACATTATCAATTACATATCTTCAGCGTACAGCGGAATACAGATGAACTGTATCATCAGTGCCTGTTACAGGAGCAGTCCGATGGGCGGATACGAGCCCCGCACTCTCTTCGGAACTTTGGAAAAAACAGTGCTGTATCTTTTGAGATTGTCCGACTAGAGTGGTAAAATATATCTTATAATTGTCATTCGTTTGAAAGGACCCAATTGGAATGTATTATGCCAGTATAGGTGTTCTTGCCATCATAATGCATATCATTGTTAATGCCGATGTACTGTTCGGTTCTTTCAAGTCTGACCATAAAGTCGCACACACAAGTTACCGCGCTTTCCTGTTCTCCATCATGTTCTACTATGTCTCAGATATTCTCTGGGGAGTATTATATGAAGCCGGTAACATTCCGATAACTTATGCGGATACGGTGCTTTACTTCGTATCAATGGCTCTGACACTTGTTCTGTGGATAAGATTTACAGTCGTTTATCTTCAAAACAACGGCAGGTTAGGAAAGCTTATACAGGCAGTGAGCTGGTTGTTGCTGGCTGCTATGCTGGGATCACTGATCTTTAACGGATTTATTCCTTTCATGTTCCACTTCTCGGAAGACGGAACATACCATGCCGATATTGCACGTTATGTCATTCTTATCATACAGGTCGCTATCTTCGTAATCCTCGGTCTTTATTCGATAATCCATGCTTTCATAAGTTCCGACCGTAAGAGACTTCAATACTGCGCGATCGGCGTATCGGGATTGGTAATGGCTGTATTCGTTTTGCTTCAGGCCGTGTATCCGTTCCTTCCTCTATATGCGGTCGGATGCCTGTTTGCCACGAGTATCATCAATACATATGTAGGCGTCGATGAGAGGATGAACAGTATCAGCAGGCTTGGTACTATGGAACAGGCGGCATACAAGGATACGCTTACCAGCGTAAGAAATGCCAATGCCTATAAAGAGAAGAGAAAGGCTTATGATGCGATGATCAAGCTCGGCGAGCTCAAGGAGTTCGCTGTAGCGGTTTTTGATCTTAATGATCTTAAGAAGGTCAACGATACACAAGGTCACGAAGCAGGCGACAGATATATTCAGTCCGGCTGCAGACTTATCTGTATCACGTTTGATCACAGCCCTGTGTTCAGAATCGGAGGCGACGAGTTTGTTGCCGTTCTTATGAATTCCGATTATGAGAACCGTGAGAATCTGATTAATTATTTCAACTCTGAGATTGAAGATAATCTTAAGCAAGGCAAAGTAATCGTATCTGCAGGAGTGGGAATATTTGATCCTGATATCGATGAATGCTTTGACGATGTGTTCAAGCGTGCCGATGAGATGATGTATTTGAGGAAGCAGGAGCTTAAGAGCCGTTCCGCTAAATAAAAGTGAAACATAAAAGTATAGGACAGCAGCGCCGTAAACGTCATCAGATTATCGTGATATCCGTGACCTCGGTAGTTGCTGTAGTTATTCTATGTGTTCTGTGTTTGCTGTTGGGACGGGGAAACAAAACTTACGTGGAGACCGTTCCTTCAGCTGTTCATGTTCCGGCAGCCGTAACCGTGACGGCAGCAGCTCCTGAGACTTCGACTTCAACGCCATCGCCGTCACCGTCTCCGACCCTGACACCATCACCGACACCTGAACCTGTTATGTTAACTTCGCTCGACGGATATGATCCGGGTGATGTTATTGAAGATGGATTGATCGACACCGATAATCTGGATCAGTACTTTACCATAAGAGAGATACAACCCGGCGATGATGTGTATCAGAGAATCTACGGTCAGTCGTTTGTGGATAATAACGACATCGCACTGCAGGATCTCCGGTATCTTAAGATGCTGCATGTTAATTTCGACGGGTGCTACCAGGTGGGGGAGATGATAGTTAACGCAGCTGTGGCGCAGCAGGTGACGGAGATTTTCGAGGCGCTGTGTGAGAACGGGTACCAGATATACTCCATGTATCTTATCGACGACTTCTGGGTAGGGAACGGAACTGACTCTGACACGAATTCCATAGAGTACAACAACACGAGCTGCTTCTGTTACCGCGCGGCCACCGGAGGCTCTAATATATCAAGGCATGCGCTGGGACTGGCGATTGACCTGAATCCGCAGCAGAATCCGTATGTCAGTACCGGAAGTGACGGCAGCCTTCACTGGTCGCACGAGAACGCTTCTGATTATGTTTACGACCGTTCGTCTTCCACTCCTCATGTCATTACCGAATCGGATTATGCCTATCAGCTGTTCACGTCTTACGGCTGGACGTGGGGCGGAAGCTGGAATAACCCCAGAGATTATCAGCATTTCCAGTACGGTTGAGTATGGAAAAGGAGGCAATGATAAGGTAAGCTTTTATCGTTGAGGAGGTAAGTATATGAAAATTCGAAATCTCGTTATCACAGCAACAGTATGCGCACTTGTTCTGGCAGTGTCAGGATGCGGTGCCAAGTCCGATGCCATGGCTGAAATTGCACAGGACTTCGGAGGTACGCTTCAGGATAAGCTCGGTGCTTCAGCGGATGATATCCTTTCTGAAGATGCAAGTGAGTTTAATAATGCGAATGCATATGAAGGAACGTATTATATCTGCACTGACAGCGATATGCCCGCTATAGAGAGCCGCGTCTATGATAATGCGGATGAGGCAAGAGAGTATTTCGAAGGAATTTACGATATCTTCTCGCAGGCTTACGGCGACGGCTTTGACGGCGATTGTCAGTATGCGCTTAATGATAACAGCGGTTACATAGTTGTTGACGGTCCTGTTTCAGGCGGCAATATATTCGGTGAAAGATACATGTTCGGAGATGATCTGTATGCAGGTCTCTACTATTACGACAATGCTGTAATTGTCATTACACCTCGTAACGATGCAGGAAACAGTGATGTCGAGGATGTTATCTCCAGACTCGGACTGCCCATGGCTAACGGAGAGAACACTTAATCTGAACCGTGAATCTCATTAAGATAAGCGACATTAATGCGCCTGAACTTGATGTATTCGCGCGCCTTACAGAGAATCAATTAAGAACTTACTGCGAGCCGGAGCCAGGTATATTTCTGGCAGAGAGTGCGAGTGTGATACTTAGTGCTCTTGAGGCGGGATATGAGCCTCTCACAATGCTGGTGGAGACGGGCAGACTCGAAGCGGAAGCCAAGCCTGTTTTCGACGCCGTCTCGAAATACTGCGGCAGCAGCAAGGCAGAGTCGCTTCCGGTGTATACGGCTGATCACGATGTCGTGTGCCATCTTACAGGGTATGCTCTTGTGCGCGGGTTATGGATGACGCTTCGAAGGAAACAACTTACCCCGGTGGATGAGTTTATACGTGACAAGAAGCGCATCACTGTACTGTATGACGTAGTCAATCCCACTAATGTCGGTGCGATAATCCGCTGTGCGGCTGCACTCGGTATGGATGGTGTGCTTCTGACGCATCCGTCGGTGGATCCGCTTACGAGGCGTTCCGCGAGAGTGAGCATGGGAACTGTATTTAAGATTCCGTGGACTCAGGCCCGGAGGGAAGAATCGGAAGGTCTTAACCTGATATACACACTTCAGTCGCATGGGTTTAAGACGGTCGCGATGGCGCTTACCGAAGATTCGACGAGTGTTGATAATGAAGCGATCCGTGCGAACGAGAGACTCGCAGTCGTGATGGGGACGGAAGGCACGGGCCTTCCCGGGAATGTAATAGCGCAGTGCGATTACCGCGTGATGATCCCGATGTATCACGGTGTAGATTCGCTTAATGTAGCGGCCGCGAGTGCGATAAGTTTCTGGGAACTGTTGAAATAAGAATCTAAGACTTGGAGTTAATGATGTCTTTAAAACTGATAGTAACAGATCTTGACGGGTGCCTGCTTCGAAGTGACAGCAGTCTGCCCGGGAACTTTGAAGAAGCGTTCGAATTGATGGAGAGCAGAGGTGTTGTTTTCGCAGTGGGAAGCGGCAGGTCCATTGATGGTGCTGCTGCGCCTTTCGGGCAGTTCTCG
>CAMNNN010000125.1 GCA_946545505.1 uncultured Clostridia bacterium | reverse complement strand
GCTTCGTGCAGATGCTTTGCTTTGCAGTATGTCTCGCGTCAGCATTTGTATCCGTCAAAGCTCTCACTAAGGTTGGCAAGGGCAAGTTCAAGTACATAGTAAACGTACTGGGCAATGTTTCTTTCGCAGCGGCGATGGTAGTATTTGAATTAATGAAATTCTGGAGCGTTTAAAATGTAATTTGGCGATGCTGCGTAGGTCGTGGTTTATAATGCAAAAGAAAACCCGGTTCAAGTGAACCGGGTTTATAAGTGGTGACCCCAACGAGAATCGAACTCGTGATTGCGCCTTGAGAGGGCGCCGTCTTAACCGCTTGACCATGGGGCCATCTATAAGCGAAATATTAACGCGCAAGACGAAACGCTCGAGTATAATATCACAGCATTTTCGAAAAGGCAAGGAGTATAATATATTTAATTTGGAGGGATGGATTATGGATATGGATACGAATATGTATATGTGGATAGGGGTTCTTGTCCTAAGCCTAGTGCTGATAATTCTCTTTACTGTCGCGTCTTCGGTTAAGAATGCTGCTAAGAGGAAGAGCATGCGCGAGCGTTATGCGAAGATGACGGGCGTTGCTGTCGGTACTGTCCTGAGTCGTAGAATGGTGAAGAAGAATGTAAGACGCACTAAAGAAGGTGAGGATTACGACTTAAAGTGCATCATTACGTACGAGTTCGAGGCTGAAGACGGTAAGATCTACAGGAATGAAGGCGAGGGATCAGGTGCCTTTTGGGAAAGAAAACAGCAGAAGATCCGCTATAATCCTGAAGACCCTGCCGACAACTGCACTAAGTACGTCTATGATGACAAGATGGGGATATCCGATGCGATAGGCGGAATACTGTTTCTTATTATCATGGCGGGAATCGCGCTGGCTCTTTACTACGTATTCAAATCCAAAATTTGACATATTTTAATAATAAGAAGAAAGACAAAGCCGTCTTTCTGTGGTAAACTATGCTTACTTGAGAAAAACGAACAAATATTCTATTGGTGCGATTGATGAAAGAATATAAGTATATAAGGATACACGGTGCGAGGGAGAATAACCTCAAGAACATAGATCTCGATATACCGAGAGACGAACTCGTAGTTCTGACGGGTCTGTCGGGTTCGGGTAAGAGTTCCATTGCTTTCGATACGATCTATGCCGAAGGACAGAGACGTTATGTTGAGTCCTTGTCTTCTTATGCCCGTATGTTCCTGGGTCAGATGGAGAAGCCTGATGTTGACAGTATAGAGGGCCTGTCTCCTGCGATATCCATAGATCAGAAGACCACCAGCCATAACCCGAGATCCACCGTCGGTACGGTTACCGAGATCTACGATTACTTAAGGCTTCTGTATGCGCGAGTAGGACAGCCCGTCTGCTGGAAATGCGGCAAGCCCATCACGTCACAGAGCATAGACCAGATAGTAGATAAACTTAAGCTTTATCCTGAGGGAACGAGGCTCATCATCATGGCTCCTACGGTAAGAGGCAAGAAAGGTGAGTTCACTAAGCTAATCGAGGATTACAGAAAGTCAGGTTATGTCCGTGCGAGAATCGACGGCTCCATGTATGACCTGGGTGAAGAAGCTGATTCAATCAAGCTCGATAAGAATCAGAAGCATAAGATTGAAGTGGTTATCGACAGACTCGTCGTAAGAGATACGAACACCACCAGACTTTACGATTCATGCGAGACCGCCCTTAAGCTTGCTGAAGGCCTGCTCACGGTTGAGGCGCAGGTGTTAACAAGCGAGAGTGAAGACGGGGATAAGACATATGAGGTAAGTGAGGAACTGTTCTCACAGAATCTGTCCTGCCCGGACTGCGGCATCTCATACGGCGAGATATCGCCCAGAAGTTTCTCATTTAACAACGCTTACGGTGCTTGCCCCGAGTGTTCCGGTATCGGTTCGCTCATCCATGTTGATCCCGATCTTTGTATCGCGGATCCCAAGCTGTCTATCAATGAAGGCGCCATCACTGCCGGCGGATGGAATTTCGGAGACCTTAAGAGCTGGGGAAGAGGCTTCGCAGTGGCGTTGTCCGAGAAGTATAAGTTCTCGCTGGACACACCTTACTGCAAGCTGCCCAAGAAGATACAGAATATCATCCTGTACGGTAACGACGGGGTGAAGATGAAGATCGATACCTCTAACAGCGTGTACAGGCGTGACGGCGATTACTATGCTGCTTGGGAAGGCCTTGTGCCGAGTATCATGAGGCGTTACCGTGAGGCTTACGGCGAGGATGCCAAGGCTCATTACGAGCAGTACATGAGCGTAGATGTCTGCCCGCAGTGTCAGGGCGCGAGACTTCGTAAGGAGAGCCTTTCCATCTACATCAACAAGACCAACATCAGTGAGCTCACAGCAATGTCCGTAAGGGACGAGCTGAAGTTCATGGACGGCCTTAAGTTCTCCAAGCGCAATGAGACCATCGCGGCTCCCATTCTGCGCGAGATAAAGGCAAGACTGCAGTTCCTGTCTGACGTAGGCCTTGAGTACATGACCTTGAGCCGTCCTGCCATGACTCTGTCGGGCGGTGAGGCACAGAGAATAAGGCTGGCCACTCAGATCGGCTCCGGACTTCAGGGCGTGCTCTATATTCTCGATGAGCCTTCCATAGGCCTGCACCAGAGAGATAACGAGAAGCTTCTGAATACTCTTATGAAGCTTCGTGACCTCGGTAACTCGGTTATCGTGGTAGAGCACGATGAAGAGACTATGCGCGCTGCAGATCATATCGTTGATATCGGCCCCCGTGCTGGTGTTCTCGGAGGAAGGGTGGTCGCGCAGGGAACTGCGGAAGAGATATGCAAGGTGCCCGAATCCATTACTGGCGAGTATTTAAGCGGCAGAAAGTTCATTCCGGTTCCGAAGAACAGAAGGAAGATCGATCCTGATAAGGTCCTGAGTATCAAGGGCGCATACGTGAATAACCTTAAGAAGATTGATGTTGATATCCCGCTCGGCCTGTTCACCTGCGTCACGGGTGTTTCCGGATCAGGTAAGTCGTCGCTCATTAATTCGACTCTGGTACCAGTACTGCAGCACGAGCTGAACGGTGCGCGTAAGCAGAAGGTTAAGTGTGACGGTATTAAGGGTTATTCCAATCTCGATAAGCTCATTGTTATCGACCAGTCCCCTATCGGAAGGACCCCGAGAAGTAATCCTGCAACATATATCGGAGTGTTCGACCTTATAAGAAATCTGTATGCCAATACGCCTGATGCCAAGATGAGAGGCTATAAGAACGGAAGGTTCAGCTTTAACGTCAAGGGCGGCCGCTGCGAGGCATGTAACGGGGATGGAGTCAATAAGATCGAGATGCACTTCCTGGCGGATGTTTACGTCAAATGTGATGTTTGTAAAGGCAGAAGGTATAATAGAGAGACCCTTGAGGTAAAATATAAGGGTAAGAACATCGCTGATGTGCTTGATATGACCGTGGATGAGGCATGTGAGTTTTTCGCTTCCGTGCCTAACATTTACCGCAAAGTAAGGACTCTTAAAGAGGTAGGTCTGGGTTATATTAAGCTCGGTCAGCCCTCGACGGAACTGTCCGGCGGCGAGGCTCAGCGCGTTAAGCTCTCTGCTGAACTGTCCAGAAGGTCCACGGGCAAGACGCTTTATGTCCTTGATGAGCCTACCACAGGCCTTCATATCGCGGATGTTCACAAGCTTGTTGACATCTTGGAGCGCCTTACCGAGAACAACAATACGGTCCTTGTTATCGAGCATAACCTCGATGTTATCAAGACCGCAGACTACCTTATCGACCTGGGTCCCGAGAGCGGAGACAAGGGCGGTGAAGTGATCGCGAAGGGCACACCCGAGCAGGTTGCCAAGGTAAAGGGTTCTTATACGGGACAGTTCGTGAAGCCTTTGCTGGATAAGGCGAAGAAGGAAGGACAATATGCGGATCTGTCGGCATTTATTGACGCAGGCAAACTTGAGCTTGAGTCACTTGAGATATCGACGGGACCGAAGACCAGAAGAAAGATAAGAGAATAAGGGATAAGGAAAGAGGAATAAGATTATGCCATTATGTTCAGTATGTAAGCAGCGACAGGCGATCGTGTTCACCAGCCGCTACGAGAACGGAAGAAGAATTGATGACGGCTTCTGCATGAAGTGCGCTTATGAATCCGGATTTGCCGGAATAAGCGATATGTTCCAGGCAGCGGGCATCAACGCAGACAATATCGATGAGATGAGCGACAGAGTCGAGAACATTATCGGTAAGACCGGTAATGCGACTAACCCCACTGATTTCCTTAAGGCAATCACAGGTGAAGACTTTGACGGATTCGGTGATCTCGACGGTGAGGGATTAGACTTCGATGAGCCTCCCATGAACGATGAGTTCGACTACATCGACGACGATCAGAACAATGTGGGTGTTGCTGACTTCGGCGGTTCGGATATTCCTGCAGAGGATTCTTACGGTACGCGCCCCGGTAATGCCGACAGAGGTAACGGTAATCCGATAAGCAGTTTCATGGATTCGCTGTTCGGCGGCAATAAGTCCAAGGATTCCGAAGAAGGTTCCGAAGACGGTAAGAGGCGCGGTAAGGAGAAGGGTTCCAAGAGAAGACTTAAGTTCTTAAACGAATTCGGAACTAATCTTACGGAACGTGCTAAGGAAGGCAAGATCGACCGTATCCTCGGCAGAGAGACCGAGATCGACCGTGTTGTTCAGATCCTTAACAGGAGAACCAAGAACAACCCCGTTCTCATCGGTGAACCCGGTGTAGGTAAGACTGCGATCGCCCAGGGCCTCGCGAATAAGATAGTTGAAGGTTCCGTTCCCGAGAAGCTTCAGAATATG
>CAMNNN010000124.1 GCA_946545505.1 uncultured Clostridia bacterium | reverse complement strand
GGAAATCTGAAGGAAGAGCTGACGATAAAGAGAGAATACTCGCATACAACATAGGTATATCAATACATGATATCTACTATGCATATGAGATTTACAACATGCTTAAGAAAGACGGGAATGTCTTTGACGCACTTACAGAGGCTGATATGAAGGATCCGAAGGAAAAGTTCTGGATTTAATCTGTCTGTGATATAATTGTGCGTTTGAAAGGAGATTGCAAGTGATTCTGTATATAGATCCGGGCACGGGAAGTATGCTGTTCTCAATACTGATAGGTATTATCGGTGTTGTTGTCTTTTTCTTAAGGACAGCTCTTATCAAGATCAAGTTCGTGCTCTCTGGCGGTAAGAAAGCGAAGATTGATAAGAATAAGCTCCCGATTGTAATCTTTTCCGATCACAAGCGTTACTGGAATGTGTTCAAGCCGATTTGTGATGAGATGGAGAAGAGGAAGCAGAAGATTTGGTATTATACGGCATCTCCTGACGATCCTGCTCTGGAATACGGCAGGGACAAGAAATTTGTTACTTGTGAATTTATCGGGGAGGGCAACAAGGCTTTCTCCAGACTTAATATCCTTAATGCTTATATCGTACTATCTACGACTCCCGGACTTAATGTCTATCAGTGGAAGCGTTCCAAGACAGTAAACCATTATTCACACATACTGCACTCTCCTGCGAACATCTCTCTTTACAGGATGTTCGGAACAGATTATTACGATTCTCTGCTCTTGTCTGGAGAGCCTCAGGTTAAGCAGACAAGAGAGCTTGAGAAGTTAAGAAAACTTCCTGAGAAGGAGATAAAGATCGTAGGAATCACATATCTCGATGAGATGAAGAAGAGGCTCGAATCATATAATAGCACTTCCGGGAAGAATGATAAGACGACAGTTCTTCTGGCACCTTCATGGGGTCCTTCCGGCCTTCTTACAAGATACGGAGCAGATCTTCTCGATGAGCTCGTTAAGACCGGATATCATATCGTGGTAAGACCTCATCCGCAGTCGTTTACTTCCGAAGCTGCAATGATAGAGAAACTTATGAAGGAATTCCCCGAGAATGAGAACTTCGAGTGGAACAGGGATAATGATAACTTCGATGTTTTAAGCAGAGCCGACATCATGATCTCGGACTTCTCCGGTGTCATATTCGATTATCTGCTCGTATTCGATAAGCCGATAATGTATGCGAATGCAGGATTCTCCAAAGACCCTTACGATGCATGGTGGCTTGATGAGACCCCCTGGACATTCGAGATGCTTCCCAGACTCGGAAAGGAGATAACCGATAACTATAAGGGTTCTCTCAAGTCCATGATTGATGAATGCATCAATGACCCGTCCTACGGTTCCGCCAGAGCGGAAGCAAAGACAAACGGCTGGATGAATGCCGGCAACGCCACAAAGGATACATGCGACTTCCTTATCAATAAGCTTAACGAGCTGAGTAAAGAGGAGAACGCATGATACCTCCTTTAACGACTATTTTGTTCGATCTTTTTATCACGCCTCTGGAATTGTTTTTTGAGGTTGTATTCTCGATCGCCAACAGAATCGTCGGCAATCCCGGATTTGCCATCATCATCTTAAGCCTCGCGGTAAACTTCCTCGTACTTCCTCTGTACAAGAGAGCTGACGAAGTGCAGACAGAGGAACGTGACCTGGAGGCATCTTTGCAGGCCGGTATCGATCACATCAAAAAGACATTCAAAGGCGATGAGCGCATGATGATGCTTAACACATACTATGCACAGAATAACTACTCACCTCTCTATGTCCTCAAGGGATCAGTATCACTTCTTCTTCAGATTCCGTTCTTCATGGCAGCTTACAGATTCCTGTCAGGTCTGAAGCTTCTCCGCGGTGTATCGTTCGGCCCCATCTCCGATCTCGGTGCTCCGGATCATATGATAGTTCTGGCAGGCATCGGTATCAATGTGCTCCCGATCCTTATGACACTGATCAATTTTATATCAGGTTATCTGTATACCAAGGGTATGCCTCTGAAGACCAAGCTCCAGCTTTACGGAATGGCTTTGATCTTCCTCGTGCTTCTGTATAATTCACCCTCGGGTCTCGCATTCTACTGGACATTGAACAATGTATTCTCGATGCTTAAGAATATCTTCTACAGATTTAAGCGCCCGGGATTCGTTCTTGCTTGTGTGGCTGCGTTCTGCGGAGCCTTTCTGATGCTTTATACCAACACCTTCTACGATGCGCCTTATCACGCCAGACAGTTAAGACTCACGGTGTTCGGTGCAGCTCTTATAGTTCCTTTTATAATCGTTCTTTTGAAGGGAAAACAGCCCATCTACATCGGCAGGATCATAAAGAAGGTCAGGTATTCCAAACACAATAAGTCCCTCTTTGTCTTAAGTGGACTGTTTCTGTCCGTTTTCCTGGGGCTTCTCATTCCTTCTTCTGTAATCAAGACTTCCCCTGCGGAATTCATAGATATCGTAAGCTACAGAAGCCCTAATTATTATGTTATTAATGCAATGCTTCTTGCAGCCGGCGTATTCCTCGTATGGGGCGGCATCTTCTTCTCGCTTGCAAGACCTCACACCAGAACCATAATAAGTCTGCTGTGGTGGTGTGCTTGCCCTGCGAGTGCAGTAACATATCTGTTCTTCGGAACGAAACTCGGCAATCTTTCCACAGACCTCATATATGATGAGGCTTTCACATTCACCGCCAGTCAACAGATTGTTAATGCTCTTGCCATTATCTGCGTTGTATCGGCGGCAGTGTTCCTCGCGGTTATCTTCAAGCGGGTAACGGAGGTGATTGCGTTCGCATTCATGGCGGCAGCTCTTACCATGAGCGTGATCAATATGAATAAGATAGAGACTGCTTTCAACGGCGTGTCGCAGGGAAGTGTCAGTGAGCTTGCAAGCATACCTCTTACGACGGAAGGGCAGAACGTCATCGTAATAATGCTCGACCGTGCTCCGGGCTATCTCGTGCCTGTTATCTTTGATGAGATTCCGGGACTTACAGAGCAGTTCGACGGCTTTACGTTCTACCCTAATACACTTTCATTTGGAGCCCATACCAAGTTCGCGGCACCGGCTCTTTTCGGCGGATACGAGTACACACCTGAAGCAATCTGCTCTAATACGGAGCAGACGCTCATGGAAAAGCATGACGAGGCACTGTCAGTATTGCCGGTGCTCTTCAGGAATAACGGTTATGAGGTTACAGTGTGTGACCCTCCTTTCGCAGGATACACATGGACACCTACGCTCGATGTGTTCTCGGGAGACCTTTACGAGGGTATCAACGCTTACATAACAAAGGGAAGATTCGTTAACATCAACGCTGACTTCTCGGCACAGCAGAACGCTCTGTGGGAGAGAAACTTCTTCTGCTACAGTCTGTTTAAGACATGCCCGTTGTTCCTGCAAAGAAGTGTTTATAACCAGGGTAACTATAACCAGGCTGATGTGGGTTTCTCTTCAACCGTCGGGGATGATGAAGAGTTTACGACGCCTCAGACTGTGATCAACCCCTCAGAAGCTGTCGGCGTATCACAGGTATTCATGAATGCTTACACGGTTCTTACCAACCTCGATCTCATCACTGAAATAAGCGACGATGAGCAGAATACATTTATGTATATTAATAATGTAACTCCTCATAACACGATGATGCTCCAGGAACCCGAATATGCTCCTGCGCAGATCGTCGACAATACAGCTTATGACGAGGCTCATGCTGACAGATTCTCCGGATATGTAGGCGGTTATGATTTCCAGATGAATACATCGACGGCGATGGCTCATTATCACTGCAATGCCGCTTCTTACATACAACTCGGAATTTACTTTGATTACTTGAGACAGATGGGTGTCTGGGACAATACCAGAATCATCATCGTATCTGACCACGGTCCGACCACTGATATGTTCGGCGGAGATACGATCATACGTGATGTAAATATGGAAAGCTTTAACTGCCTCCTTATGGTCAAGGATTTCGGTGCGACCGGATTCAACGTCTGTGAAGACTTCATGACCAATGCCGATGTGCCTTATCTTGCCACGGCAGGAGTTATCGATAACCCGGTTAATCCTTTTACGGGTAATCCTCTTACGATGGACGGAAAGACTGATTATCCGCTTCTCATCTATGATTCAGAGGACTGGAACGTCGGCGGTGCGGATACGCTTGCTGCTGCTGATGCTATAACTTTCTCAGAGGGAGACTGGTACGCGTTCAACGGTAACAGAATATTCAACAGAGATTCATGGGAGTTTGACGGAACACGATGAGAGCATTGTATACGGTCTTTATATACCCGCTCGAGCTTCTCTTCGAAGTAGTGTTCACGATCGCGAACAGAATCATCGGCCATCCCGGATGGGCGATAATCGTTCTGAGTCTTGCCGTTAATTTCCTTGTCCTTCCGCTTTATAACAGAGCTGATGCAGTCCAGAAAGCGGAGAGAGAACTTGAGGATTCTTTACAGGCCGGTATCGCCAAGATTAAGAAGGCATTCAAGGGCGATGAGAGGATGATGATGCTCCAGGCATATTATAAGGAGAATAACTACTCTCCTTTATATGTCCTTAAGGGATCCGTATCACTTCTTCTTCAGATTCCGTTCTTTATGGCAGCATATAATTTCCTGTCGAACCTTCCTATCTTAAGAGGAGCGTCATTCGGGTTCATTAACGACCTGGGGGCCCCCGATCAGCTTTATACAATCGCAGGGTTCACCATCAATGTGCTTCCCATCATAATGACGGCAGTGAACTTTATATCCGGTTATATCTATACCAAGGGTATGCCGCTTAAAAGCAAGATCCAGCTTTACGGGATGGCACTGCTG
>CAMNNN010000123.1 GCA_946545505.1 uncultured Clostridia bacterium | reverse complement strand
GATGACCGAAGAACAGATCGCAGGCATAACAGACATCAACTGCAGGGCCTGTGCGGTCCTCACACACATGTGTCTTCCTTATATGAGCGAGGGAGCAGCAATAATCAACGTCTCCTCTGCCTCATCCTTCCAGCCTAACCCGTATCTTGCAATGTATTCGGCGAGCAAGGTCTTCCTTAAGAACTTCTCGAGAGCCCTGAACGTGGAACTTAAGGACAGGAAGATCACATCGATTGCAGTTTGCCCCGGGTGGGTCGACACTGAGATGCTGCAACACGAATCAAATGGACAGAAGATCAGATTTCCCGGCATGGTAACTCCGGAGAAAGTAGTTACAAAAGCACTTAAAGATGCAGGCAGGCATAAGGATATATCCGTATCATCGGGTTATAACGCATATTTGAGACTGTATTCCAAATACATGCCGACAGCCATAGTAATGAAGCAATGGGTTAAAGGAATAAGAAAATATGTCAGGACTTGAGATAAGAACAGAGCGTGCGGACCTTTATGATGTCAACATGATCATAGTTATGAGGATCCGTATAGAAGGAAGCATAAACAACGCTGAAGAAGCCTTTTCGAAGGCTGTCAGCAGCAATGAAGTGCTCAACACCAAAGTCGTGATAGAAGAAGACGGCAGGGCCTTCTACAAGCCTAACAAGACACCGCGCAGCTTTATTACTCACACGGACGAAGACCTCGACAGGATACGTCAGCAGCAGGAGAAGATACGCTTCAGACTTGAAGAGGGCGAATTCATACGCGCGTATATAAATAACGGCGAGATCCTCTTCCTTATGCACCACTTAGGCGGCGACGGCAAGTCCCTCTCCTACTTTATAGAGGATTTTCTTACTGCCGCTTCGGGTGAAGAACTTACATACAAGCCGATGCATGAAGTCGAACTTCCGGTCACATCCGCAGGGATCATAGGAAAGTTCTTCGCGAGCCTTCTTAACAGGGGCTGGACTGACAGGACTTATACCTGGAACGATCTGGACAAAGCTTACGGGCAGTACTGGGCCGGAAAAACAACCGTCATCGAGGAGAAGGAAGAACACCTTGGAAGTACTCTTAGCATGCTTCATGATGAGAAGATCGGGTACACGGCTTATCTTATCGCGGGATACCTTCAGGACATGGATAAGACGGCAGATGTCGGCATTGCCGTCGATGCCAGAAGGAAGGGTGACAGATCCATGGGAAACCTCGCGACAGGTATATCATTCAAGTACAGATACGACAAAAGAAAGGACCGCCTCGACAACGCCAAAGCGATCCATAAGCTGATTCACAGTAAGCTTCTGAGCCCTTATAAGAAGTACTTCATCCTGAATTTCATGCCTATGCTGCGAAGATCATTGATCGATGCGATCAACCTCGTTCACGCGGGAACCGAATCAGATCCCGTCGCCATTAAAGCGGCAAAGGCCATGGGCTATCTTGATGACACCAAAGATCTGAGTGTTACCAACCTGACTTCACTTGACATAAGGACCGATTACAACGGGTTCCGGCTTGTAAGGCTGTCTTTTACGGGGCCTGTCGTCTCCTACGGAAAGAACATCGTCAGCTGCTGCACGCTTAACAATGTAACCGTAACGACGCGACACACTATCAGGCGTATTTCTTGACACAAACACTTGCTGAGCGGACTTACGCAGACGCTTCGCGTCGAGTACGTAGCGAAGCAAGTGTTCGTGTCAGTGCATCAGGTCGCCGGTAGGAAGACGCTTCCACGATAGAGGCAGAAGCTCGGCGATATCAGTCTTGATTATCTCGTTATTGTCGTCTGCGAGAATTACCTTGATGTCAGGTGAATACTCCATAAGCATCTGGCGGCAGTTACCGCACGGAGAGAACAAACCTCGGGGTCCGTCAGGATGCACAGACACGATGGTATCGAATTCATGGCAACCGTTGACCTTCGCATTGCCTACAGCGATAAATTCCGCACAGGAACCATGAATACAGTCACAGTTAACTCCGTGATAAAGGGTGCCGTCCTTCGCCTTCAGACAGCATCCTACTGTATGGAAAAAGTTACCCGGGATCTGAGCCTTCTTAAGCGCGGCATAAGCCTCGTCGATAAGCTTCATATCCTCCGCGGTTACTTCGTAAGTTCTCACGTGTATCACTCAGTTACGAGGCAGTACTTACCGCAGGTCTCAGCCACGTTCTCATACCCCTCGAAAAGCTTCTTAAAAGCATCATAGACGGCAGTCCATCTCATTACCTCGAGAGGATCCGTACCGTCTATATAAAGCTTCTTCATATTAAGCTCATAAATCTTCTTATACTCGACGCTGAAATGATCGAGTTCAATTATATCTCTTATAGGAGTATCAGCTTTGTTAAGCTTACGGATACGGTTAATGAGTTCAGACATCCTTACTGCCCCCGTACCGGCGCTCATAAAGCTTGATACGATATTGTCTTTAACCGAATTAATATTAAGGATCTTGAATGTCTTCGCTATATCGTAAACAAGATCAGTACACTCTTCGACGGAAGAAACGACTTCATAGAGAATCATGCAATCCGGATCCTTATAGAGTCTATTATCCTGATAATAGTACTGAACCTCATGATTGATATTATCAGCCTCATTCTCAAGTGAGGATATGTGTCTGGCAACAGAATCAACAACGCTCCCTTCATCGATGAGTTCACAAAGAACCTCACACTCTGATATCAGAGACTGGCACAATCTGGTCAGACAGGTAAAAACGAATTCGCGGTCTGTTTCTCTCATATAATACCTTGCATAAGCCGAAGTATAGTTGATACAAATATAATAACATAAAAAGCCGGGACTGTTGCCCGGCTTTCTTAATCAATCTACTTACAGGATTCTCTTCGTTATCAGAGAGCGGAAACCTTGGAAGCGCCTTCCTCAGCTGCCTGGCTGTCAACGATAAGCTCAACAGCTCTGGGTGTGCAGACAAATGTT
Organism: uncultured Clostridia bacterium; assembly: GCA_946545505.1. Lineage (GTDB taxonomy): Bacteria > Bacillota > Clostridia > Saccharofermentanales > Saccharofermentanaceae > Saccharofermentans. The sequence goes on along the minus strand of CAMNNN010000123.1, from coordinate 1,891 downwards.
GTCTTAACAGGTGTAGGCTCGATCTTACCGTCGAGGGAATAAACTGCACCGGAGATATAGTCTACAACTCTCTGGTTGTTAGCGTTAGGAGTAAGATTGCAGATAACGATATGACCTTCACGAATATGATCACAAACGATCTGAGAAGTTCTGATGTCATAGGGTGAGAGCATTACTACTGTAGCTGTAGATGCGGATCTAACGGGTGTTGTTGTAGCGACAGGCTGCTGGATGTATGACTGTGTCTCAGGCTGCATATAAGGTACCTCTTCCTGGAAAGAATCATAAGATGTGTCGTAACCGGATTCTTCAGCGTCATCATACTCTTCCATGTCGTACGCACTGTAGTCGTTTACTTCATCTACTTCCTCATAATCGTAAAGCTTCTTCATGAAATCAGAAAACTTGCCCATACTTTTCGTTCCTCCTAAATTATTGTATGTAAACCACAAAACCCGCGTGGTTGATAAAAAGTATGAGTTGATAATACAAATCGAAAATCACTTCTACAAGATATTTTGAGCACTTGTAAATCAACGGAAAAACAAAGAAATTTTCCTGTAACATTGAGCGTGGTCTATGTTACAAAAGACACGGAAATCAGGCTTTTATTGCGTTTCTGTCCCCGAAAATAGCGGTTCCGATACGAACACAGGTGCTGCCTTCAGCTATCGCTTCCCTATAATCCCCGCTCATTCCCATAGATAACGTATCCCAGCAGGAAGGGTCCTTGACCTGTGCCTTAAGGGACTCATATATCTGTCTTGTCTTCTCGAAAACAGGGCGTGCCTGTCCCGGTGCCGTCTCGATAGGAGCCATTGTCATAAGGCCTCTCATGCGTACACCTTCAAGTGCGGACACAGTCTGCACTGCTGCCTCCAGCTCATCGGGAGCAAAGCCGTGTTTGCTCTCCTCGCCCGAGATATTTCCCTGAAGAAGGATGTCGGTAACGATACCTGCAGCCGAAGACCTCTTGGAAATCTCCTCGGCAAGCTCGATCGTGTTAACTGAATGGATAAGGTATGTCTTCCCTATAATATACTTAACCTTATTACGCTGGAGTGTGCCTATAAGGTGCCAGTTAGGCTTAAGACCAAGTTCTTCGAATCTCTCTGTCTTAGGCACGAGCTCCTGCACACGGTTCTCAGCCAGATCCTTAAGCCCCGATGCGAAGGCAGCCTCGGCATACTCCACGGGAAAAACCTTGGACACGCCGATGAGCGTAACCTCAGAAGGATCTCTGCCCGCCTCGCGGCATGCATCATCCATATTCTTACGTACTGAAGCTATATTATTACTTAACTTATTAAGGAGTTCTTCTGAGTAATCCATCTGTCAGCCTACCTGATCTCCCGGACTAACGGAATCCGGATTGGTAATATAAACAGTCTGAAGATCAGGGACGGAACCGTCGCCCATAGGCTTAACGATAGCGAACTCACGGTCGTAGTCGACGATAAGCACACCGATCTGCGAGCAGAAGCCCTGATCATTAATATACATGGTGGCTACTCCCCTGCCATAGTCAGGGTCAACAAGACTCGATACAGGAACGCGGAGTCCTCTTGTCTCAGTGATAACGACCTCGATATCCGCGGATCTTATATCGAGCAGATCCTCGACATATCTGGTCGTGGAGAATACAACGAGATAATTGCCGTTCGAGGTAGGCTGGATTCTCTGAACTATACACTTACCGATACTTAATCCCTCTGAACCTACGATTACCGTATGCTGTGAACCGATCTCGAAGGCTGATGACGGAGCATCTGACTCGTTAAGGAAACAAGCGATATACTGCTCCTGGTTGCTCGCGATCCTTGCTACGTTATCGCCCGCCTCTACTACGAGATCTGAGGTGATAACACCTGTGGCATTGTCGATATAATCT